>JAZGDX010000285.1:0-4898 GCA_036478305.1 Bacteroidota bacterium | reverse complement strand
AGAGGTAGAGAGGTTCTCAGCTTTCTAACAGACAATTCCAAGGAGTCTGCCTGAAGGTAGGGTATAATTCAATTCATGTCAAGATATTTTTTCGGATGTGCGTGATCTATTTCATCACGCCCGAGAGAACTACATCTGCCTCATGGGCAGGAGTTCTATCGACAATGATATTTCTGTTTGAGGCTTCGGCCTGGATGACTAGCAGGGAAAAAAGGGAGACGGGGCTCGATCTACACCGCCTTCACCACCATCATAGTGATATCGTCGGCCTGCGGCGCGTCTTTCATAAAGGTCTTCACGTCACTGCGAACTGCATCCTGAATATCCCCTGCGGATCTCCCGAGATGCTGCCGGAGACATTGGTAGAATCGGGCCTCTCCGTACAGATTCTGGCGTCTGTCCATCGCTTCGGTGATGCCGTCGGTATAGAGAACGAGAACATCTCCGCTTTCGAGCTGAACCTCCTCTTTTGTGTAGACGGCTTCTGCAAACATTCCGAGAGAAATTCCTCCCTTTTCAAGCTGCCGCATCGTACCGTCCGCCCGGAAAAGCAAGGGGTAGTTATGACCCGCGTTGACCGAGGTTATTACCTTCCGCTTGAGGTCGAGTTCGCACATGAAAAACGTGATGTACTTGTCGATTGTGGAATCTTGATGAATGATCTTGTTCAACCTCTCGACGATTTGGAGGATATCCATCCCCGTTTCCACGAACGCGTGCAGCCAGGCCTGCATCGTGGAGACGAGCAGCGCAGCTGGAACCCCCTTCCCCGAGACGTCGGCAATGACGAGCAGCGCCTTCTGATTTCCGAGTTTGATGGCATCGTAGAAATCACCGCCAACGCGTTTCGAAGGGACTGTCGCGGCAGTAATATCAAACCCATCCAGAGATGGCATTCGCTCGGGGAGTAGCAGCCGTTGGATTTTGACGGCAATCTCGATCTCCTTCTCGATCGCCTCTTTTTCGAGAGTCTCCTGGTGGAGTCGAGCTTTCTCTATGGCCAGCGCGGCGTGCACTCCCAGCGTGTCCAGCAGCTCTGCGTCGTGTGGAGTGAAATATCCACCGCGTCTCGATTTTCTCGATGCCTGTTTATTCATCAGCTGGAAGACACCGACGATTTTCTTCTTGGCATCTCGCAATGGCATGCAGATCATCGATTTCGTGCGCAAGCCAGTCCGCTCATCAATACCGGGGTAGAATCGGCTGTCCTTGTATGCGTCACGAATGATGACTATCTCCCCCGTCCTGGCGACTGTCCCCGCAATACCTCGCCCGAACGGCAGGTGAATCAAAACTCTCTTCTTCCCTTTCTGTACCTCCGACCAGATCTCCCTCTTGTGATGATCGACCAGGTAGATCGTTCCCTTCGCCGCGCGACCATATTCCGTCGCAAGCTCCAGGATGATCTTCAACAGCTTTCGGAGGTTCAGGGTGGAATTGAGTAGCTTGCTTGCCTCAACGATGCTCATCAGACGCTTGATCTGCTCGTTCTTCGACAGTCGACTCATGGCTTTGCTCCGTGTGAGTCAGTGAATGACAGCCCGTTCCGGATTCGCCGCAATCCTCAGCCTATCCCTCGGGTGTTCCACGCCGGACAGATTGGCTTAAAGTCGCACCACTCACAATGAAAGTTCCTGTTCGGCTCGAAATTTTCTCCCAAGATCTCCTCGGCCACTTCCAGGATGGATTTCTTTGCTGCCTCGAGCTGCTCGTCCGTGCGACTCGAACTTACCTTTTCGTTGTTCGTCAGATAGTAGAAGCTGAGCAATCTTGGTTCTTTTTCAAATCGTTCTCGCACGGCGAGTGCGTAGATGGAAAGCTGCATACTCTTATCAGCGTTGTCCTGACCTTTCGGCCTGCCCGTCTTGTAATCAATCACCTCGACACTATCGTCGTCGAGCGCATCGATGCGGTCGATTCTACCGGTTACCTTGTGTCCACCGATCGAAATACGAAAGTCATCCTCGAGGGCAAGCGGCTCCTTCAAGCTCTCTTTGTTGCGCTCGTAAAATTCCTGCAGCTCACTGTACCCCCGCTTCTTGTATTCGACCTGTTGGAGCGTGTCGATGAATCTGCCTTCGCGCCAGCGTTCCTGGTAGAGCCGCTGAAGCGTCTCGTCGCTCACCTCCTCGCCTCGCTTGATCTTCGAAAAAAACGCTTCAAGCACACGATGCTGGATGTCACCATAGACGAAGTACGCTTTGGGAGGAGTAGGGATCTTGTAGATGTAGCGGAATTTGTACTTGAGAGGACAGGTTTGATAGGTATCGATCTGTGAAAAACTCAGGCGAAGTTTTTCCCCCGACTCTGTCGCGGGAAAGAGTGACGGCTGAACCCGTGCGGAAACGTCAGCAGGTTCTCCGACCGGCCTTGGCTCGACCTTCTGATATTCGAGGTAATCTGCATCGGGCGCTCCGACCTCTCCGACAAACCGTGATTTTCGATTGTGTTTCTTGTCGATCGCGGAGAGGTAGAGACATCGCTGTGCGCGCGTCATCCCCACATAGAAAAGCCTCCGCTCTTCCTGCAGATGAATATCCCCCTCCGGCACGGACTCCCTCAGCAGTTCCGGCGGAAACGCAACCGCCTCGCTCCGCCTGCGGGTCGGAAAACGGTTGTTCGTCAAACCGACGACGAACACAGCGTCAAATTCCAGGCCCTTCGCGGCATGAACGCTCATACATTTGACGGCATTGACCTCACTCACATCCGGGGGGGAGAAGGGCTCGATCACACCTCCCGCCTCGAGGAAATAATCAAGGTACTCTACAAACCCGAGGAAGGACCTGTTTTGCTCATAGGAGGATCTCTCCTGAACGAATTGCAGCAAACTACTGATAACGCGCATGGCCTGCTCGGCCTCCCGAGTCCCCTGAGCTTGAAGGAACGGGATATTCTGCTCGGACTGGCTGATTATCCATTCAACGATCTCGAGAACCGACTTCTCCTGGTCCGCCATTTCCGCTACTCGTTCCAGCAAAGCGCTCAGTTCCGACAATCTCTCCCTCGTCTCCCTCTGGAGTGATGGGATTTTCTCAGGTTCGGGAAGAACGTGGTAGATCGAAAGTTTTTTTTCGTCGACGTAACGGAACAGTCTCAACAGCTCTTCCACCCCAACTTTCCATCGCGGGAGCGAGAGAAGTTTCATCAGCGGAAGAGTGTCAGTCCAGAGCTCGATTTTTCGGTTGCGTACAATCCGAAGAATGGAGAAGATTTCCTGGATCACGTCTGATGAAGTGAGATCTTCAGCCGGTACAGTCTGGTATGGGATCCTCCTCCTGTCCAATTCTTCCGTAATCAGTCGTCGATGCCAATGCGCGCGGTAGAGTACAGCAAAGCTCGCGTAGGCATTCTGATCGCCCGGCAGCCGCTTGACTTGCTCTTCCACAATGTCAGCGATCGCAGCCGCTTCATCCGTGAACTCGGAGGATTCAAGAACTTTGACAGGCTCTCCTATTTCCTTTTCCGTCCAGAGATTCTTCTCGGGGTCATATCGAGCTTCCCCATTGTGCAAGATGAGATGGCCAGAGGCCTCGAGAATGCGCTGCGTTGACCGGTAGTTCTGGTACAACTTGACGACCGCGAGGTCGGGAAAGAGTTCCTTGAACTTGACGAAACTCGCGTACGAAGCTCCTCGAAATCGGTAGATCGCCTGGTCATCGTCGCCCACAACACAAATGTTTCGATGATGCCCTGCAAGAAGCTTGAGCAGCTCGATTTGTGCGATGTTCGTGTCCTGAAATTCATCGACAAGGATGTGACGGAACTGCCTTTGATACGTTTCGAGGATGTCATTGTGTTCACTGAAGAGCCGTTTACAAAGAACGATAAGGTCCCCGAAGTCAAGGGAACCCGCGGTCATCATTCCCTCCCGGTACCGCCTGTATATCTCCCCCATCTCAAGCATTTTCTTCACCTCAAGGCCCGCCTTCTTCAGTGCCACCCACTCCTTCTGCTGGAGGTGTTCCGCCACTCTCGGTCGGGTATTAACGTATTTGTCCACGCGTAGGAACGGCGTAATCTCCTGAAACCGTACACTGTGTGTCCGATCGAACTCGCGCTGCTGTTGCTGACCGTACTCGATATACTCCTCGGGGAGGATAAGTTCGTCTTTCGCCCGACTGATGAAGGCGACGAAATCGTAGATCACCCGGTACGGGTCGGAAAGTTCCAGGAAGTAGTCGAGACTGAGATGTGGGAGCAAACGACGGAGAAAAATCCATTGCTCAACTTTATCGAATTGCCGGAAATCTCGAGGGAGATCGAGACGTTCTGCGTGTCGACGAAGAATATCGGCGCAAAACGAATGAAACGTGCTAACCCGGAGATCCTCAGCCCACGCACCTATCGACTCCTCGACACGTCGTTTGAGCTCACCCGCTGCTTTCTGTGTGAACGTCACTGCCAGGATCTCCCGAGGTGGGACTCGTTCATTCTCGATCAAATTTGCAATGCGGCGGTTGATCACCTTCGTTTTCCCGGTACCTGCCCCGGCGATAACGAGCAGAGGTCCGCTGACCGTCGATACAGCTTCACGTTGCTGCGTGTTGAGCCCTTCTAACGCATTTTTCATAACTGATCCTGCCGGTCCGCAAAACGCGGACTAAGGTACTTATCGAGGATGTCTGCGAGCTGAGACACCAACAAACCGCTGAAAATCAGCGCTCCTCCAAGGTATCCTATGAGCCCGATCATCTCACTCAAGATCAGGTATGCAAAAATTGCCGCAAAGACCGGCTCCAGCGTGAAAATCACCGCTGTGCGCGTCGGCGTCGTGTCCTTCTGATATCGGGTCTGAAGAAACGTTGTCACGATCGTAGCCAGGATGCCGGTGTATGCCAATCCCATCAGAAGCCGAGGTGAAAACGTGATCGTTACATCCTCCGCTCCCAGAGCAG
>JAZGDX010000284.1:0-2746 GCA_036478305.1 Bacteroidota bacterium | reverse complement strand
TCTGCCTGCCCGCTCACAAACACCGCCTCCTCAGATTGTCCTTGAAATACGTTATTGCTTACGCAACTCCGCGTTGAATTTATCTTCCAATTTGCTTACGATCACACCTACGACCCTCTCCACCTCTGCTTCTGTGAGAGTTCTTTCCTCCGATTGAAATTCGAGCGAAAATGCCGCGCTCTTCTTCCCACTTGGGATGCTCCCACCGGCGTATACGTCAAAGAGACGCACGGACCTCAGCAGTTCACCACCCTCCTGCTCGAGGCAATTCCTCAACTCCTCAACCCCGATAGACCCGTCAACAATAAACGCGAGATCCCGCGAAACTCCAGGAAATTTTGGTAACGGGCTGTATTTGCGAGTAGCTCGCCGGCTCTCCTGAAGTAACCCTATATCAATCTCGCAAACGAAGATCTCCTGATCGATTTCAAATCGTCTAAGCCACTCGTCTTTGACGCTTCCGAAGTAACCAGCATAACTCCCATTGATTTCAACGAATACCGGACTCTCACTTAAAGTGTTGCTCATAGAATAATAAATAAACCGAATTTTGTCAAGAAAAATCTTTTCGAAGAACGTCTGGAGCTCCCCCTTCAAGTCGAATATGTCCGCCCTGCGGCCTGGCGCATACCATTCTGACACGATGGCATCCCCCGTGAAACCTACACAGATGCGCCCTTCTTCGAGATAACCCTTTACATAAACGGACCTTTGATCAGTTGGGTCGAATCGGTAAACCTGTCCCACCTCAAAGAGTCGGAGATTCTTGTTTCCTCGATTCAGGTTATGTTCGATTGCCCTCAACATCCCCGGCACCAAGCTTGCCCGAAGAGCAGCCATATCCTTGCTGATGGGATTTATCACGTAGACTGGCTTGTCGGAGCACAAATCAACAATCTCTTTCTTCTCCATGCTGTTGGTTATGATTTCCTGGAAGCCGGTGCCAATGAAGTGGTCCCGAACCATGTCAGGAAAAGAGTCCTCCGGAGAAAGATCGCTCAGGTGAACCGAGACAACCTTCTTCTCCTCGATGTTGTCATACCCGTAGAGGCGTGCCACCTCTTCGATCAAATCTACTTCCCTTTCGAGGTCCACTCGAAACGAAGGAATCTCGAAAAGGACCGTACCTTTCCGATCACGCTTTACAATTAACCCGAGAGACTGAAGAGCCTTCTTGATCCGCGAGCTTGTAAGCGAAGTCCCCAGGAAATCATTGACACGTTTCCTCCGGAGGCTGACCTTCCTCCGACCCTGTTTCCGGGGGTAGACGTCGACTGCCCCCCGAAGAATCTCCCCGCCGGCAACCATTGCCGTAAGTTGGGCGGCCCGATCGACAGCTTTCACCGTGGCCTCCGGATCCGCTCCACGCTCGAAATGCTGAGAAGCCTCGGTGCTGAGACCCAGTAACTTTGACGTCCGGCGGACGCGTTGAGGGTCAAAGTACGCACTTTCGATGAGGACATTCTTCGTCGAATCAGAGATCTCCGTGTTGGAACCTCCCATGACACCCGCGATCGCAACGGCCCGTTCTGCGTCACAGATCATGGTGGTCTCACTGCTCATCGTTCGTACTTTCCCATCCAGCGTGACAAACGCCTCTCCGTCTGCCGCACGCTTCACGATGATCTTGTGGCCGCCCAGCCTGTCGAAATCGAAGGCGTGGAGTGGATGGCCAAGTTCCATCAAAACGTAGTTCGTCGCATCAACCACATTGTTCACGGGACGAAGGCCGACTGAATTCAGAGCGTCCTGCATCCATCTCGGCGACGGACCGATACGGACACTCCGCACCAGTCGCGCGGAATATCGAGGGCATCCCTTCGTGTCTTTGATCACGATGGAGACGTGCTTCGAGGCTCTCTCCCTCGATTCTTCTACGTGGGTCGGCGGAAGCTTCAGCTTCTTTCCGAGCGCCGCAGCAACCTCGCGCGCGACACCGATGTGGCTCAAGCAATCGGGCCTATTCGGCGTCACCCCGATCTCGAAAACCACATCTTCCATACCCAGGTACTTTGCCAGCGGAGATCCTACTTTTCCCCCGTTGGTAAGTACCATGATCCCCTCGGCATCATCCCCCAGCGCCAATTCGTAGCTTGAACATATCATCCCCTCGGATTCTACCCCTCGAATTCGCGCCCTCTCAAGATGAAATGGCTTTCCGTTCGGATCGTGCTGGCCGCGGGGGATCACAGCGCCGACGAGCGCAACCGGTACTCTCTGACCGACCGCGACATTCGGCGCACCACATACGATGTCGAGGACTGATTTTCCGACATCGACGCGGCAGACCGTCAATTTATCGGCATGCGGATGCTTTCTGACATTCAGCACTTCACCGACGACAAAACTCTTGTACGTTTCGCCCAATCGTTCGATGCTCTCCACTTCCAGCCCCTGCATCGTGAGCCGGTTGGCGAGGGCTTCCGGAGACACCCGAAAATCTACGTATCGTCTAAGCCATTTAAGAGAAATGCGCATTGGCAGTCAGACTGATTGGAAGACGCCGTACAACGATGATAGAATCAAATGTGCAACTCTAGACTCCAGAAGAGTCTCAGAATTGGTTTAAGAAACGCACGTCATTCTCGAAGAAGATTCGGATATCATCGATGCCATATCGCAGCATCGCTATGCGTTCGATGCCCATTCCAAACGCGTAACCGCTGTACTTCTCCGCGTTATAGTCGACAAAACGGAATACGTTCGGGTCAACCATTCCGGCTCCAAGGATCTCCAGCCAACCCCC
>JAZGDX010000283.1:0-2166 GCA_036478305.1 Bacteroidota bacterium | reverse complement strand
CTTGATCACGCTGACTTCATCGGGTCGACGAGCGGATTGCTGCGTTTCGTCCAAGAGAGTGAGGACACGAAGTTCATTGTAGCGACTGAAGCGGGTATTCTGCATCAGATGGAAAGGAAGTGTCCGCAAAAGGTCTTTATCCCTGCGCCGCCTGATTCTGGCTGCGCGTGCAACGAGTGTCCGCACATGAAACTCAATACGCTGGAAAAGCTCTATCTCTGCATGAAGAATCGCAGACCGGAAGTCGTCGTGCCGGAAGACGTTCGGCTGAAGGCGCTGGTGCCGATCGAGCGCATGATGGCGATGAGTTGAGCGATGGTTCCATTTGAGTCATGAGGCCAAGCCCCGATCGGCGTTGAGGTTGGGGCTTTTGTATGGGAAAATGTTGTTGAACAAGTAAGATTTATTTCTTATTATCTGTGGGTTTCTTCACGTATCGAGTGGCTGTATGGGGAGATTGTACATCGAAGACATTGCTCGGCATGAAGGCGAAGTGGTCCGGCTAAACGGTTGGCTGTACCACAAGCGATCCAGTGGGAAGATCCATTTCCTGCTTGTCCGTGACGGCACCGGAATCCTCCAGTGTGTTGCACCAAAAGGCCAAGTATCCGACGAAGTCTTCATGAAATACGATGAGTTGACTCAGGAGTCATCGTTAATCGTCACCGGTAGAATACGGAAGGACGATCGGGCTCCCGACGGATACGAACTCGAGATTCAAGATCTCGAGATTGTCCAACTCGCACTCGAGTATCCGATATCTCCCAAAGAGCACGGTGTCGAATATCTGATGGATCATCGCCACCTCTGGCTCCGTTCCAAACGACAGCATGCAATCCTTCGGATCCGCGATGAGATCATGCGCGCCATTCGAGAGTTCTTCCACACTCACGGGTTCCTTCTTCTTGATACCCCTGTGTTCACCCCGGCAGCGTGTGAAGGTACTTCGACCCTGTTCGAAACTGACTACTTCGACCTCGGCAAGGCGTTCCTTACGCAATCCGGTCAACTCTACGCCGAAGCAGGTGCAGTGGCGTTCGGTAAGGTGTACTGCTTGGGGCCGACATTCCGGGCAGAAAAATCGAAGACGAGGCGACATCTGACCGAATTCTGGATGGTCGAGCCCGAGGTTGCATGGAACGATTTGAACGACAACATGGATTTGGCGGAACAGATGCTTGAACACGTTGTTTCGACCGTCCTGAAGTCGCGGCAGCGGGAGCTCGAAACGATTGGCCGCAGCACGAGAATGCTCGAGAACGTAAGGAGGCCGCTTCCGCGGATCACATATGATGAGGCAGTGGAGATTCTCAAGAAGCATGGCGTTGCATTTGAATGGGGCAATGATTTCGGGGCAACGGATGAGACGCTTATTTCTGAGCAATTCGACCGCCCGGTCATGGTCCATCACTACCCAGCCCGGATCAAGGCATTCTACATGAAGCGGGATCCGAAGAACGAAGAACTCGCCCTCGCGCTTGACGTCCTTGCGCCGGAAGGCTACGGCGAGATTATCGGGGGAAGCCAGAGGGAGGACGACTACGATACTCTTCTCCGTCGGCTCAAAGAACATCATCTCCCGCAGAAGACGTTCGATTGGTATCTTGACCTCCGACGCTACGGGTCTGTACCGCACTCAGGCTTCGGACTGGGAATCGAGCGCACCGTGGCTTGGATCTGTGGGCTCGACCACGTGAGAGAGACGATTCCATTTCCGCGCATGATCTATCGTCTTACTCCCTGAGAGCGTCTGATACATGCTGAATGCCGCCAATTCAAGATAACAGTTCAACGTAATTGTCGCGGAGGATAGCATTTCTCTTGAGTTCAAATCGGGAGAAATGCCGGCAACGTCCGCCGATCCCCAGACTCGTTCACCGGATAAAGACTGCGCAACGCTGTGAAAACTCGCATCAATTTCTCGCTCCTCATGCTCGTGGCCATCGCCCTCGCCTCTCGGGTGGGCTTCGGCCAGGTAGTCATTCCCGAGAAAGGGGGAGCGTCAGTGCGGTTGGGAAAGGAGATATTTGGCCTTGGTATCGCTGCTGGATCCGCGAGCGGGCTCGGCATCAGCTTCAGACATCACTTGCAGTCACAGCTGTCCTACGGGCTTATTGGCGGAATCATCAAGATTGATCGCGAACTTTCGTATGATTTCGGTTTCGA
>JAZGDX010000282.1:0-2067 GCA_036478305.1 Bacteroidota bacterium | reverse complement strand
TTGATCCACTCGACAAGCTGTCTGTACGGCTCGCGCAACGCACCGGAGAAGCCCGTGCCCAACAGAGCATCGACGATGATGTCCGGTTTTGCCAGACGTGAGAGAGGTTTTGCAGAACGCAGCTCGGTGAACCTGATTCTCTTGGACCGATCAGTTCTGATGATCGTCCTGAGTATCTGGCAGTTTGACTTGGCGTCGCCACGCAGCGCCGATGCCTTGCCCGTGAGAAAAGTCCACACCCTGGCCCCGCGATTGTGGAGGTGCCGCGCTACGACAAAGCCGTCCCCTCCATTGTTTCCTTTCCCACAGAATATGAAGACCGATTTTCCCCCGACAGGTCCCCAATGCTCCTCGATAGTACGTGCCACACCGGCCCCGGCATTCTCCATGAGGAGCAGACTTGGAATCTGATGCCGTTCAATGGCGGCCCGGTCACAACGCCTCATCTCGTCCGATGTTGCAAGTACTTCCATTTCGAAATTCCTAGAACAATTTCTCTGTCAGTTCAAGCACCGTCGACGGAAACACTCCAAGATGGATAACACCCGCTGCAGCAATCGTCAGCGCCAGGATGCTGAGTTTCGACACCCTGCTCGTCAGAACAGTCTCGCCCTCACGGAAATACATGAAAACAACGAGGCGCAGATAGTAGTACACGGAGACAAGACTGGTGAGAACACCGACGATAGCCAACCATACTAGGTCAGCTTGAACAGCTGACACAAAAATGTAGTACTTTCCGAAGAAACCCGCGAACGGAGGAATGCCCGAAAGCGAAAACATGAAGATTGACATCAGTGCCGCGAGATACGGCCTGCGAAAACCCAATCCCCCGTAATCTTCAAACGTCAGATTCCTGTCCTCCTGCTTCTCAAAGACCGAAAGTACTCCGAATGCGCCTATATTCATGAACGTGTAGACCGCAAGGTAGTAGAGTATTCCGCTCCTCCCCAGTGCATTTCCTGCGGCCAGGCCGATCAGCATGTATCCCGCGTGTGCAATGCTCGAATACGCGAGCAGTCGCTTCAAGTTATTCTGAGAGATGGCGACAACGTTTCCGAGAATCATCGACGCAGCAGCAAGGACGGCGATAATCGAGCTCAGTTTCTCCCCTCCGTCCATTATAGAGTGGGAAGTGACCAGAACGAACGCTGCGAACCCGGCGGCCTTCGCACCAGTTGACATAAAAGCAGAGACGGTTGTGGGAGAACCCTCGTATACATCCGGAACCCACATGTGGAACGGTACCGCTCCCACTTTAAAGGAGAACCCGATCACCAGGAAACCTACGCCGATCCAGAACATGGTAACTGTTGAGAGAGTCTCGAACTGATCTGCGATCATTTCCAGATTCGTGGTTCCGGAGGCTCCATAGACGAGAGCGATACCGTACAGAAAAAATCCCGTCGCAAACGCCCCCAGCAGGAAGTACTTCAGGGCCGACTCATTGGACTTCGCCCTCTTTCGGAAATAGCCCGCCAGTGTATACAGACAGATCGACATCAACTCCAGTCCGAGAAACGTGATGATCAAATCCAGGCCCGCTGCCATCATCATCATTCCAATTGTCGCGAAAAGGATCAGCAGGTAGTACTCACCATGATGGACATCTTCTTCCTCAAGGTAACTTCTGGAGAGGAGAATCGTTAGAAGTGCAGCGATAAGAAAAAGTGTCTCGAAGTAGCTTGCGTACCCTCCAACCATCACCATGCCATTAAACGCAGTACCGTTCAGGTCGAACGTGGACAGGGAAACACCGATGCAGGCCAGGACTCCAATCACGCTCAAATTGAAGCACGTTTTTCCGCTCTTCCTGGAAACTGCCGCAACGGTGAGCACCGCGAGCGACAAAGCCGTCAGGGCCAAGATAGGAAGAGTTCCAGTATAATCGGACAGGGGAATGTTCACGTGCGTTCCCACCCTTCAAAGATCATTATTTTGTCCAGTAGCCTTTCACCCCGACGGAGCCATAGATCGTGCACGTCTCGACAATGACCATTTGAGCAGCGGCGGCGTCATCAAGGTGGTGACCATGACCATCATGATAATCGCGGAGAAGAGGGCATC
>JAZGDX010000281.1:0-3087 GCA_036478305.1 Bacteroidota bacterium | reverse complement strand
ACACCATCGTCCATGCCCCTCAGACTATCGAGATGGCCGACAGCCCGACGGCAGCCCTGAAAGCCAAGAAGAGGTCTTCTATCGTCGTCGGAATTCAACTCCACAAAGAGGGAAAAGCGAACGCGTTCGTCAGCGCCGGAAACACTGGTGCCGTCATGTCGGCATCTACGCTGATCCTCGGACGGATACCCGGCGTCGCACGTCCGACAATCGGAGCATTCCTCCCGAGTGAAGGCGGAGCCTGTCTCCTTCTCGACGCCGGTGCCAACGTCGACTGTCGCCCTCACCACCTGCTGGAATTTGCGGTCATGGGAACAGTCTATGCACGGAGCATGCTGAACTACCAGAACCCAAGCGTCGGCTTACTCAACATAGGAGAGGAGCGCACGAAGGGTGATGAACGCTCACTTGAGGCATTTGAGCTTCTGTCAAACAGCAAACTCCATTTCATCGGTAACGTCGAGGGACGGGACATTCTCAAAGGGAAGGCGAACGTTATCATCTGTGATGGGTTTGTCGGAAATATCATTCTCAAGTTCGGCGAGAGTCTTCTGACCACGTTAACGAAGCGGTTCCGAGATCCCACCACGAGGAACTTTCTCAAGAGAGTCTGGCTCAGTCTCATGTACGGCACCGTCAAGAAGATGTTCTGGGACTTCGATTATCAAGTCTTCGGTGGGGTTCCTTTCCTGGGTGTCAATGGGATTTCGATCATCGGTCACGGCGGCTCAACGCCCAAAGCAATTAAGAACATGATTCTGAGGGCGGAGGAGATGGTCAAGAAGAATATCCAGAAAGAGATCGAGCATAGCATCCGCAAAGTTTGATTACGTTCACTAGTATGTTTCATAGATACTCGGGGGGCCAATGGTCAGGACGCGCGCAACGATCACCGGCGTCGGACACTACGTCCCAGATAAAATTCTTTCGAATGCTGACCTAGAGAAAATCGTAGAGACCTCTGACGAATGGATCAGGACACGCACCGGCATCCGGGAACGTCGGATTCTCGAGCACGGAGCGACATCTGACCTCTCGATCAAAGCAGCATCGCAACTTCTCAAGCAGCGTGGGATTGGAGCGGAGGAAATCGACCTTATCATAGTCGCTACCGTAACACCCGATATGATGTTCCCTGCGACAGCGTGCATCGTCCAGGACAAGATCGGAGCAAAGAAAGCATGGGGATTCGATCTTTCCGCTGCCTGCTCCGGTTTTGTCTATGCCTTGGTGGTGGGAGCGCAGTTTATCGAAAGCGGAACACACCGCAAGGTGCTCGTTATCGGAGCGGATAAGATGAGTGCGGTCACGGATTACGCGAACCGCGACACGTGTGTTATTTTCGGAGACGCGGCCGCCGCTGTATTGCTCGAGCCATCGGATGATCCTGAGCTGGTGATCCTCGATCACGTGCTCTATGCAGACGGATCAGGAGCATCCTACCTGTATCAAAAGGCAGGCGGAAGTCTGAACCCGGCCTCTCACGAGACTGTCGACCAGAGATGGCACTACCTGTACCAGGACGGCAAAGCTGTGTTTAAGATCGCCGTAATAGGCATGGCGGACGTGTCATTAGAAATCATGCAGCGGAACAATCTCACCCCCGACAACATTGACTGGCTAGTCCCGCACCAGGCAAACTTGCGCATCCTCGATGCATGTGCGGACAGGATAGGCCTCGACCGGTCAAGAGTCATGATCAATATCGATCGTTTCGGAAACACAACGGCCGCGACGATTCCTCTCTGCCTCTCTGAGTACTGGCAATGCGGGAAACTGCGGAAGGGACAAACCCTCATCATGTCCACTTTTGGAGCAGGCTATACGTGGGGAGCTATCTTAATGAAGTGGTCGTTTGATAATCCCGAAAAGTTCCCAACCGCTCCATGAGCAAAGTTGCATTCGTTTTTCCTGGGCAAGGATCGCAGTATGTTGGCATGGGGAAAGACCTGTACGAACAGAGCGACGTTGCCCGATCGTTCTTTCAGAAGGCTGATGAGATTCTTGGATTTCCGCTGAGCTCCGTTTCCTTTTCGGGTCCGGAGGAAAAACTCAGACAAACGCAGATCACCCAGCCTGCCATTTTTCTTCACAGCATTGTTCTGGGCAACCTGCTGAAAAATCCTCACGCAGATATGACAGCCGGGCATTCGCTGGGTGAATACACGGCATTAGTGTTCGCTGGTGCACTCCGTTTTGAAGATGGACTGCAACTCGTACGTCTGCGGGGAAAACTGATGAAGCAGGCGGGAACAGAGCATCCTGGAACGATGGCCGCCGTAATCGGCCTTGAACGGCAGACAATCGAACAAGTCTGCAGGGAGGCCAGTGAAGCAGGAGTCGTGAAAATTGCGAATCTCAATGCTCCAGGGCAGGTGGTTATCTCTGGGTCCGTTCCGGGAGTTCGCAGAGCGATGGAGCTGGCAAAAGGTCGCAAGGCCAAATTGGTCAAGGAGCTCGTCGTGAGCGGCGCCTTTCACTCACCGCTGATGCAGAACGCACAGATGGGATTGGAGGCTGCTCTGCAAGAATGCGACATCCGCGATCCGCGCATTCCAGTCTACTCAAACGTGACTGCAAAGCCAGTGCGGAAGGCCGACGAAGTCAAGAGCTTGCTCATCGAGCAGCTCACAGCCCCCGTGCAGTGGGACGAATCCGTCAGAAAGATGGTGGAGGATGGCTCGAAAAGGTTCGTCGAAGTTGGACCGGGGAAGGTACTCCAGGGTCTGATCCGGCGCACAGACAGTCGGGTCAATGTCGTGGGGATCGATTCGTGGAGGGACCTCTCCAAACTGTGAGGGAAGCAGAGCTTTGAAACGGAACTTGCCAAAGATCAAAGGGTTTACGCTTGAGTCGGTCTTGTTCGACAAAGCTTTCAGAAACGGCTGTGGACCCGCTCTCTGTACGGCGCAGTGCTGCGCAGAGGGCGTATATCTTTCTCAAGGCGAGCATCGGGCGATACTCGATCACGCCGATCGAATCATCAGGGAACTTGACGAATCGCAACCGCATGATGTCGACAACTGGTTCGAACCACCTCAAACGGACGAGGACTATCCTTCCGGGATCCGCATCGGCACCCGAATT
>JAZGDX010000280.1:0-3642 GCA_036478305.1 Bacteroidota bacterium | reverse complement strand
CGGAGCTACGCCGGACCTTCCCTTTGTGTTCGATAATGAGAAATGGGCACATCCGGTGCGAGTCGCTTCCTTTCAAATAGCTCGTGCTCCTGTGTCCAACGCCGAATTCTCGGAATTCGTGGATGATAGAGGATATCTGCGGCAGGAACTGTGGAGTACTCAAGGGTGGATCTGGCGGAGCAAGGTTGGAGCCCAGCATCCTATCTGCTGGAGCCGGGGAGAGAAGGGGTGGTTGCGTCGGCACTTCAACAAGCTGGTTCCCGTTGAAGAAAACGCTCCCATTATCCATGTCAACTGGTACGAAGCTGAAGCCTATTGTCAGTGGGCGGGGAGACGCCTCCCCACGGAGCCAGAATGGGAAATGGCCGCCAGTGGGGAACCCTCCAGCGGCGGTGGAGAAATCGCTGAAGGCAAGCGACGGTATCCCTGGGGAGATGAGTTTCCCACGCCTGATCGTGCCAATCTGGATTCACGTGTTCTGGGATGCGCCGATGTTGCTGCGTTTCCCTCTGGAGATAGCGCCTTTGGATGTCGCCAGATGATTGGCAATGTGTGGGAGTGGACCGCTTCCCCTTTCTATCCTTTTCCGGGGTACATTGTGGATTTTCCTTATAAGGAATATTCTGCCCCTTGGTTTGGGTATCGTAAGGTACTGAAGGGCGGCGCCTGGGCCACTCGCTCTCGGCTTGCTTGCAATTCCTATCGTAACTTTTTCCAACCCTACCGAAATGACATCTTTGCGGGGTTCCGCACCTGTGCAAAGGTATTGTCAAGTTAAGGGAAATCCCCGCGTTTTCGAGGCAAAACCAGTCTGCTCTGGAACGAAGAATCAACAACTTAGAGACTGCCATGAAGCGCTAATAGGGGGTTCTAATCGTTAACTTGACAGTACCCTCGGCACAAATACCCTTGACTAAGACGACTGGTCATGTTATATTGCAGTCATGGTCAGTAAAGCACCAGTGAAGATGGCAAAGCGAATGCGCGGAAGAAACCGCGAAAAGATTGTGGAGTCCGGCTTCCGGCTCTTCTATGAGAAGGGCTTTGAAGTGACAGGCATTCAGGAAATTGCGATGGCCAGTGGCGTGCCCAAGGGCTCCTTTTATAACTATTTCGAGAGCAAAACAGAATTTGTTTCAGTGGTCCTTCGGCTCTACGCTGAGCGTCAAAGTGAATATCTGCAGCAAAATCTTATCGAGGGAGACGGTAGCCCCTTAGCCCGTCTCAAATCACTTTTTGAAACATGGAAGGTGCAATTCTTCGAGGAGGAGAGCCTCGGCTGCCTCGCCGGCAACCTCGGTCAGGAACTCGCCAATAACGGAGGGGCGGTTCAGGCGACCCTTGCTGGGGTCATAAACGAGCTTCAGTCGTTCTATGTTTCCGCGATCCGGGCAATTCAGGAGGCCGGGGAGATTTCGGGAGACCTTGACGCTGAAAGCACTGGGGCTTTCCTATATGACGGCTGGCAGGGAGCGATGATCAGAGCCAAAGCGACGGGGAGTTCCAGGCCGTTCGAGCAATTCATCGACTTGGTCTTCGGGCAGGTTCTGCGGTAAAAAATATTTTGGCTCAATGTAATACGACTGGTCATCTTATATGGAGGTACTAGAAAATGCACGACACATGACGGAACAACGAATCCAAAGACAACAGGGAGAACCTGGATGAATGACGATCCCATCGAGAAGCACCAGTCCAGCGACCCCTATCAACGAGACACCGGCGGCAGCCCCGCCGGTAGCACGCAACACTAACTTTCAACGAAACAGGAGATTATCCAAATGAAACACTCAATAACCCCATCTCGCAGCAGCGGCCCACGTACCGCGGCTCGACGAACCGTCGCCTCCAAGTTTGCGTTCGTTGTGGTCCTTGCCGTCAGTGCAGCCATGTCATTCCCCATCCATGCTGAGGCAATGAAGGATGTGGAAGAGGTCAAAGAGGCAAGTGTCACTTTCAAGTCGGGAACAGTGATCGAGATAGCATTCTTTTCAGTGGAAGGAGGAAAAGAAGCCCAGTTAGGGATTGAGTACTTCCCAAAGATCATGCCGATTGCGGCGAAGTACGGTGGAAGAATCCTGGCTACTTTTCACGTAACCGCTGTGACCGGCGGTGACATACAGCCTCAAATCGTAGCCATCTTCGAGTGGCCGGACCTCAAGGCCCGCGACAGGTTGCTGGCTGATCCGGAAGCTACGAAGCTGTTTCCAATAAGAGACGACGCCTTGACCTTCATCGCGCTGGCCTATTACACGGTCGAGCAGGACGCCACGGTCACCTTCAGAGAAGACAAAACCTACGAGTTCTTCAACGCGTGGCTGACGCCCTCCGCCAAGGAGGCGCTTCCCGAATACTTTAAGCAGTCCGACGCGCCGAAGCAGAAATATGGTCCACCAAAGTTCCTGGTGGGTCTGAAGCCAGTTGAAACAGAGGCCAAAGAGGACTTCGTGCTTCGGCCAAACATATCGGGAATAGTTGAGTGGACCAGCACTGGTGCCTATCTTGGACTCGTTGCCGACCCGGAGTTCAGGAAGGCAGCTCCTCTATTAGAAAAGTCTGTAACGCGGTTGGACATGGTGCATACAAAGTTCGATTTTTCCCAGTGAGTAGCTCGCAGACCAGCCCGGCACCGCGAGGCGATCGACGAGAACTGTTTCCCTGACAAGACAATGAAAATAGTGGCGGAAGAGGAAGTTGTCTTCCTCTTCCGCCAGCAGTTCCCACCGCGACGGTTGTGTGCGCGACCAGGGTCCCAGCTGCCGCGGGTTTCGTTCAGAAGCGCGGCGAGCAACCGAATCTCAACCGAAAGGAATAGACAAATGAAATTACAGAACAAGAGCGTCCTCATCACCGGCGGCAACAGTGGAATCGGCCTGGGCATCGCTACGAAGCTCCGGAAGGCGCCAAGGGAGTCATCGTAGGCCGTAACCCCGACGCTCGCCAGCGCATCGCATTCACTGGGCGACGACTTCGTCGCTCTGCAGTGCGACGTCACAAAGCTCGACGAGCTCGAAAGGATGTTCCGGCGCGCCGAGGAGGCCGTTGGCAAACTCGATGTTCTGGTCGTGAACGCCGGTGGGGCAGTTGGAGCGGGCAGCGTCCAGCCCTTTGCTGAGGTCGACGAGCATTCTTTCGCAGCGATGACCGAACTGAACTTCAAGAGCATGTTCTTCACTGTTCAAAAGGCGCTGCTCCACCTCAACGACGGTGCATCCATCATCCTCGTGGCGTCGATCGCTGTACACAAGGGCTTCCCGGGCATGTCCGTCTACGGTGCCTGCAATGGCTATTGCCTGTGACAGCGGATGAAGTGAAGGTCTTCAGTATCTATAACGTCCGACGAAAAAAATCTACGAGAAAAATGGGGAAAAACCGAAATCTGCTACGCCCCGGATAGAGACTCGGAGTGCGACAGTTTACGCGCGATTGACGCCGGAGGGTTACCGGTCCAGTCCACTTGGCCGTATAGTCGGCAAACCGTACATGTGCCCGCTCGGTTGGTCGGTGCGTTCAAGTCGGCGTAAAGGCGATTAGAAACTGGTTTCGCCCAAGGGCATATTGCAAATACAGTTAACTTTTCTCTCACAACCCTGATATAAGATCTCGCCAACGGGACTCCGGGTCGCTGGCTAAGAATCGTCG
>JAZGDX010000028.1:0-7957 GCA_036478305.1 Bacteroidota bacterium | reverse complement strand
AACACACGGTCAAACTCCGCGATGCCTGTCGGATAGCGAAACTCTGCTAGACTGTCCACTCTGCTGAGTGGGATTGCCGCGGCTTCCGAGTTGGTTTTCCTTCGGGCCGGTTCCCGGACACGAAGCTCCTCAACGAATGTGCTCCATTCGTCGCAGTTCGGACACTTTCCGACCCATCGCGGGGATTCATACCCACACGACTGACACACATATTTGATGCTTGCTTTTGACATTCAGTCAGAGAGCGGCATAACAACCTAGGAATGGCAATACGCAGTTAATATAGGCATGGCAAACCCAATTTTCAACAACAATAGCTCAGCTGCATCGATGGGAACGAACCCGAAAGCGGTGGGGAAAGAAGAGAGGATGGTTATACTCTACGGGATCGTACCAAGACGACACCAGGTGTCTGTAAACTCCAGAATTTGACATCCGTGAACCCAACGCTCTCACACCACTCCTGGACTTCCTCGATAGAATACGCGCGTCCACCTACTTCGTTGAACAAGTGTAACCCCACCATAGCCGACACCAAACCGCTCAGGTTCGAATACTTTTTGCCCGTCCGCATCTCATCGACAACGTACCAATTCCCTCCGGGTCGGAGAGTTCGGTGTACTTTCCCCGCAAGAAGCTCGTTTTGCTCCCTCCTGAGTCCATGAACGATGTTGAAACTAAGTACTGCGTCGCACATCATTCCCAAATCCACCTCGAGAAAGTCGCCCTCCAGGTACGAAATTCTGTCTGAAAATCCTGTCTCCCGTATGATCTGCTTCCCGTGAATCGCAGCGCCTGGAAAATCCACGACCGTCGCATGTAGTTGAGGATACTTCCTGCACAGCTCGATCGAATAGAGACCATGGGACCCACCGATGTCAACAATGTGCTCAGCCCGGTCCGGTAAATCAATGTGATTCAACACCTGTGGCATGAGCAGTCGAGCAAGATCCATCATTCCATACGTATAGGTACACCAGTCGTCTGGGGTGAAGAGTTCAAAGTACGTTTTCTCCGGCCTCCCCCTCCTTATTGTCTCATCGAGGTAACTCCACCGATCATGGAGGGTTTCGAAATACGCGAGCAGGTTCTTGATGGAATAATCCGACCGACGATTCAGCCACTTTCTCGTCATCCGGGTGGGTTCAAACATGATTCCTCGTCTACGAACGTAGCCAGCCACTTCCAGCGCGTCGAGAAGAAGCTCAACGCCTTCCGTGCTTACCTTGAGGTCACTTGCTAGCTCCGCGCTCGTAGACGGTTTGAGTATCAGGCGGTCAAACAGACCGAGCTTATTACTCGCCATAATCGCTCGACCGAGGAGAGTTTGCAGAAAAGCGTCGTAAATTGGCTGAGGGAGTATGTTTAAACGATGGAGTAAATTCTCAACGAGGGTCAATCGGGTCATGGCAGAGCAATCCCTTTGGGATAGTAAGCCACGGACGTTCTGTGGTGGTTGAGCTGTGCTTTGCCATGAGTTCTTTTCATCATCCCAGAGCGCCACCTTGACGACCGTTATAAATCGTCCCTCCGCTTTCGAGGTATTCCCGGAGTACCGAGGAAGCCTCCATGCGACAAGTATCCTGTATGACGGTTATTCCGCATCGTTCAAACGCCTGGACCCAGCCAGCTGGCTTGGCTCCCTCGTCAAATCCAATCATGCGTGCATCCTCTTCTCGTGCACCGCACACAAGTCTTTGGATGCCTGACCAAGGTATACCCCCAAGACACATGGCACATGGTTCCGTACTAGCTACCAGCTCAAACGGAGACTTCCCTCTACCTCCAAGGTTGAAGTGCCCGACCACTTGTTGCGCAATCATGACTGCCACCATCTCCGCATGGGCAACTGAGCAGTTTGTCGAAACCACGAGGTTAACTCCGGGGGCAAGCAATTTCTTCGTTTGATGATCGAAGATTCCCGCACCAAACGGACCTCCGGTACCGTACCTGACATTCAATCGCGAAAGTTCAATTACAAGACCCATTCGGTCCTCAACGGTGGGATAGATCTGATCGGGATCTGAGAGAAACGTTTCCACCCATTCCGGCAAGACTAACATCAAGTGTGGAAACCGCATTTGACACCTCTGCTTTCTGAGATCAGGAACACAAGGGTCTCGACCATCCTTGATTTGTATGTTGATCACATTGAAAATGTCGAATCACGATCGGTGCCCTTCATACTATTCGATGACGCTGCTGATAGTTCGTTAATCGATGACTATATCGATATGAGCTATGTCGACGAGCGTTCATGCAGTCTCACACGCTGATTGAGATCACAATTCGAGGATTTCCAGAAGACCCGAGAGGTCTTTCACCACGAAATCTGACGGAGAATCTGGTTCTGTATCTGTCGGGTTCGCCTGAGCAGTCGGCCGGTTCACCCATACTGTGGGACACCCAAAACCGCGCGCCGCGACGATGTCGACACCGAGAGACGCGCCCACGTGGAGAAATTCCGACGGTGCACCGTCCAGCTCTTTCCAGGCAAGTTCGAAGATCTTTCGACTCGGCTTGTACGCTCGAGCATGTTCCGCTGTCATCACAGAATCAAACTGGACGTTCAGGAACTTTAAGTTCCTTTCAATGATGTCGCCGTCGACATTCGATATCACCGCGACCCGATAGCGGGTCTTCAGCTTTCGAAGAGTCCTCTCGACTTCAGGAAACGGCCTCCAGGTCGGCATAGCTTTACCCAACGCTTCCTCCTCATCCTCAAACAACTGGATGAAGCCGAATTCTTGCAGGGTGGCAACGAGGCTCTCGCGCAGGACCATACGGTAGGGCTTGTACCCTTTTTGGATGAGATCGAACTCCACCTCACGCCATCGTCGGAACACCGTCTCGACACGCAGACCTCCAGGGTTCTTGCTCCAGAGGATCTTCTGCAGCACCCCTTTGATACCAGTCTCCCAGTCGATCAGCGTCCCGTAGCAATCGAACGTGATCGCCTTTGGCCGGAGCATCTTGCCAGCCGGCGAGGCCGATCCTTTTGGGCGAATCTTTCTGAACGATAATTTACCGAACACCGAACAACTCCACGAGCCAGAGACTCAATTCTGGCACGTAAGTGATGATGAGAAGCGCAATCAGTAGAATGCCAATATACGGGAGAGTTGACCTATAGACGTTCGAAACTGGTTTTCTAAATCGGAAACTTGAAATAAAGAGATTCAGGCCCACCGGTGGTGTAAGGTAACCGATTTCCAAGTTCATCAGAAAAATAATCCCGAGATGAACTGGATGAATACCAAACGACTGCGCAATGGGCACGATGAGTGGAACGACAACGATAGTAGCGGAGAAAATGTCCATCATCATACCGACGATCAAGAGAAAGATATTGAGCAGAATTAAGAAGAGCAAGCGACTGTCCATAGACTCCCTTATGAAGTCCAATATCTGCATCGGCACCTGCTCATCAATGAGATAGTTCGTGAGCCCGAGCGCAGTAGCAAGAATGATCAGGATGCCCCCGACAAGTACCATCGATTCGCGCATGATGCGCGGGACGTCCCTGAAGAGCTTGAGGTCGCGGTAGATAAAGACCTCCACGATCAAAACGTAAAACGCCGTCAGGGCTGCGGCCTCCGTTGCAGTAATGATCCCTCCGTAGATACCGCCGATGATGAGAAAAGGAAGTGGAATTTCCCAGACTGCTCCCCTCACTGCCCTCCACACCCGCGCAGCGGAAAATGCAGTTCGTGGAACTCCGGCGGTTATTCCCTTTCGGACGCTGTAGAGTGAAAGTAGAGCAACAAGCATTAATCCTGGAACGAGTCCCGCGACGAAGAGCTGATCGATGCTCTGTCCCGCAACAACACCGTAGAGAATGATCGGCAGACTCGGCGGAAAGAGCAATCCGAGACTGCCGGAGGTCGTAACCAGACCGAGCGAAAAACGCTCGGGGTACTGTTCCTGAATCAAAATCGGGTAGAGAAGACCTCCCAAGGCAATGATGGTAACGCCCGACGCACCGGTGAACGCAGTGAATGCGGCGCAGGCGACAAGCGCCACAATAGCCAATCCGCCCGGCATCCAGCCGAACAAAGCCTGAAAAAGCTGAACGACTCGTTTCGGCGTGTTGCTCTCCGCTAGCATGTAACCAGCGAACGTAAACAGCGGAATCGCAATCAGGGTTGGGGTGCTTCCCAGGCGGAACATCTCCACGATCACTGCAGAGGTGTCAATCCCGCTTGCCCAGAAGGCTAGAAGCGCAATGACAGCTATGATGACGAACAGGGGCGTTCCGAGAAATGCGAGCAGTAAGAGAAGCAATCCGGAGAGCAAGATCTCCATTAGGGCGTCTCCTCCTGCGGCGGTAGGCCACGCAAGATGGCGACAGTTTGATCAATGCTTCTCAGCAAGAAACGGACCATCATAACAGCAAAACCTATCGGAATAATTGCCTGAATGTACCAAATGGGGACATCGGTAAACAGTGGCAGCAGTCCACCAAATTCTTTCTCATCGAGAACGAAAGTGACTGAGGCATCGAACAGCAGGTAACAGACAGCAGCAGAGAAGAGGGAGGTGACGGTGGAGGACAACCGCTTGAGCTTCGGAGTCAGAAACCCTGACAGGATATCGATTCGAATGTGTCGATCCTGCCGTGTGGCCATCATCGCACCGAGGAAGGCAAGCCAGAGGACAAGGTAACGAAGAAAAGGGTCAATCCAAAGAACACCGGTGTGAAAAACGTTTCGCAGGACTACCTGGAGAAATGCCATCAAGATCATGATGGCCACTAAGGATACAACGATGCTCGACTCGATCTTGGCTAGACCAGAATCGATCGCCCTGAAGAATTTCATTCCTCCGCTCTGTCTGATTCTTCGAAGTCAGCGACCGCTTGCTCAACGCGCAACAGAAACTCCAGGCTAAAAAGCTTTCCCACCAGCAACCGTCGGGCGGTTCTGCCGATAATCTCGTAGTCATCAGCTGCGTGTTCGCTCGAAGGCTCGATGATCGTAACGCCACTCTTCTTCAGGGTTTCGATAGCCCGTTCGTTTTCTTGGCGGCTGAGCTCCGTGACCTTCGCCATGTACTTCCGACCGTTACGGAGGAGAATTTCCTGAAGGTCTGCTGGCAGGGAATCAAACATCTTCTTGGAAACTAAGACAGAGCCAGACGAATTCGCAAGTGGCAGATCGAACATGTACTTGACGCGAGTGAACCACTGTAACACGATGGCAGCCAAGGGTGACGCGTACACCCCGTCGATGAGACCCGTCTGGAGTGAAGTCATCACGTCAGTGATCGAAAGCGGGATTGGCGTGACCTCAAGAGCTTTGAATGCCGCTATCGCGATCGGGTCATCTTCCCAGCCCCACATCTTAACACCATGGAGGTCTGCCGGCTTCCGGACGGGTGAGTTCGTGAACAAATAGACGAACCCTACTTCAGCCCAGCCGAGGAGAACGTAGCCTCCCTCCTGAAAGGCATTTCTGAACTGCTCATCGAACTTCTCATGGACAAAGTCGATTTCCGCATGGGTTCGAAAGAGAAATGGGGTATCGAGGACCCGGACAATGGGCGCTATCTCGCCCATCCCGACGCCTGTGAAACCTCCTCCCTGCAGTTGTCCGAGACGAATTTTTCGCAACACCACTTTCTCATCTCCCTGAACGCCGTTGCCGTAAATCCTGAAACCCAATCTACCTCCACTTTCCTCCCGCACCGCCTCGTCGTACTCTTTCATCCCGTTCAGCCAAGCGCTTCCCTCCGGAGCGAGCGTCGCGAACTTGATGACGTATTGCTGGGGGACAGCTCCCTCAGGAAGAAACGACGCGACGAGAAACGTCAATAAGTACCGCCTCAATCCCATACTCTCAGAAATACGCATCGATCTCCTCCAGATACATTTTCGCTTTTCGCTTCGAAATGGTATTGGCCAACCGCTCTTCCGGCATCACATCAGAAGAGGTCGCCACAACTTTCTCAAGAAGCTCCTCAAACAAGCCTCGATCCTGGGTCTGCACTGCATAGTAACGAGCATAGTAAACGTACGGCAGCAGGAATTTTCCCTCTCCAATTGCGATGGACTGCTCGAAATGATACTTTGAGGAATCGGGATCGCCCCCGAGCAACGTCGGCCGACTCCCGAACCAAACGCCAAAGAACAGATGTACACCACCATAGTAGAAGTTTTCGTTGCGTGAGAGAACAAATCGCATCATCGCGACTACCTTTGGCATTTGTGCGAGGGCATCGGGATCATCTCTGCTCAAATTAATGAAGCTGCCCCATCCCATCGCAGCCCAGAAGACCGCAGGAGTGTCCTCATCCTCGAGTGTTTGCAGGGCCCGTTGGAAATCATCGAAGGAACCATCTAACGATTCTCGAAACGCCTTCTTCCGACGCAGGATGCGAAGGCCATAATCTCTGCCTCGCCGGTACATCTCGCGAGCACGATGTAGATCCACATCCTCAACGAACCCCAGTGCGTATCCAGTGTAACCTCGGGCGAGTAAGAACAGGAGCCGCGTATTCTCTGGATCACTCCGAATGACACCTTCTATCGTCTTGAGGTTTGACCCAATAGCTTGTTCCGCAAGGATTAGGTCGGATTCTTCGTTCAGCGCTTCAAATCCATTCTCAAACACATCGGTGAGAGATTGAATTGCCAATCGCTGAATACTGCATCCGGTGAGAACCAGGGCGATGACAAAAAGTGCAGCTTGTCGCGATTGTTGCCTTTTTCCACCAGCGGAGGGGAGCACGCTTGGCAATATACATAAAATTCTCAGACATGCAAAGAAGCGCGATCGAGAGATAGAGCGAAGGAGTAGTAGCCCGCGTCGATCGGTAATTCTCCAGTTTACCGTCTCGGTTCTCTTTTATAGTTGAACCCAACGGATGGAAAGTGGACAAAAAAAAGCCCCCTCGACTTCATGTCAGCGGGGGCTTGTCGTTCGCGAGTATCGTGGAACAGCTCAGAAATCAGTACCGAGGGAGATGTAGTAGCGAGGAGATTCGAATCCTGTCCTGTTATAGGCCCACGCCACATCGAACCGTATCAATCCTATCAGAAAGAATACGCGCGCTCCGAATCCAGTCCCAATGAGGAGATCACGAGGTCTGACACTTCCGAACTCGTTGCGATCGAAGGCCTTAAAATCTTTCTTATCCGTCCACGCCGCTCCGACGTCCAAGAACGCCACGCCGGATAAACTCTGGAAAAAGACAGGGAGCGGGCCAGCCACGAGATATCCGAACAGTGGGTATCGAAACTCGAAGTTGGCCAGCGCGTATTTTGTGCCAATGCGAGCGTTGTAGTCATAACCGCGGAGCGGCAACGCCGACTGGAGGAAGAGAAAGTCCCCCGCATTATCGAGTGGTATGCGGTCATCTGCAAATGACCTGTTAATCCAGTTATCTACGCCACCAATGATAAACCGCTGGGGATCCGGTCCAAAACTTGCACCGCCCGAAAACCGAACCGCAAAGGTATAGTTCCGTCCGAGCCTGTAGTATTTTCGGTAATCCCCTGTCACGTTGATAAAGCCGAGCGTGTTATCACTCAACTTCGGAGTACCAAATACGTCGAATCGATAGCGCTCCCCATTGCGGGGCGAAGTGAACCCCCAAAGTATCGTGTCATGAACGTACCCGAACGATGCGAGCAGGGTGGTCTTGCGATCGGTCGGTTCCGATGAGAAGTCAATGTTCTCACGTGAAAGGTTCCACCACGAGAGTCCAAAATCGAGCCGTTTGAACCGGTTGATTGGATACGAAGCCCCAACGGATAGGCCGTAATAGCGAAATCGGAAAAGGCTCTCACCGAAGTTATCTCTGAGCAGAATGAATCGCGCGCTGTGAAAACCCTGGATGCCCCAATCGATCCGCTTGGGCAGATACGTATAGAAAACGCCGTAATCACTGTTCTGCAGGTCGAGCAGGAGGTTTGTAATCAGATAGATCTGATGGTCGCCGAGCATGTCGCTGAATG
>JAZGDX010000279.1:0-5480 GCA_036478305.1 Bacteroidota bacterium | reverse complement strand
GTATACGGACTTTGCGGTTTTCGAGACGGCGCTGCTAGGTTTTGTGTGCCAGGCTTCGGGGATTGCGACCAAAGCTGCGCGGATTCGCATTGCAGCGGGGAACAGGGTGGTTACGCATTTCGGGGCGCGACGCATGCATCCGGTGATCAGTCCGATGATCGACCGAAGTGCCTATATCGGGGGCTGCGACAGCGTGGCAAACATTGCGGGAGCCGAGCTGCTTGGAACGCAGGCAGCCGGTACCATGCCTCACTCCCTCGTCTTGATCGTTGGAGATGTTGTGAAGGCAAGCAAGGCTTTCCATGAGGTGATGGAAAAAACTGTAAAGCGTATCAGCCTGGTCGATACATTTCAGGATGAGAAGATTGAATCACTACGAGTTGCAGGGGCGCTGGGGAAGAATTTGTTCGCAGTTCGTCTCGATACGCCATCATCCCGCCGGGGCGATTTTCTGAGCATTCTGAAGGAGGTCCGTTGGGAACTGGACATCCATGGATTCAAGCATGTGAAGCTGTATGTGAGCGGGGGTATCGACGAAGATGCTATTCGAGAACTGAATCAGGTCGTCGATGCGTACGGTGTCGGCACATCCATCAGTAACGCGCCGGTGCTCGATTATGCGATGGACATTGTCGAAATAGAGGGTAAAGCTATTGCGAAGCGCGGGAAGATGTCCGGAGGAAAGCAGATCTACGTCAACCCTCGAACCGGAGAACGGTTGATATTGCCCGTCCCGCAGAAGCCGACCGGTCGTGCGTTCCAGCCGCTGCTTCAACCACTTCTGTATCACGGGAAATGGAAGCGAGAACTGCCCAATCCCCAGAGAATTCGTTCCTTCGTTCTTGCACAGATCAAACAGCGGTCTTCTGGCACGTGAGGTTGCGTGCAAATTAGAGAAGAGACAAGGCGATTTGTGCGGAAGTTGGATGAATTCTCGGCTTTCCGACTCAAGAACCAGGATGAGCTCGCTCAGATTATCGAGCTGGCACGCACACAGGGAAAGCAGCAAGTTCTCGACGACATTGCTTTTCTTGCTAAGTCAGTCTGGAACACATTTAACGCGATGCAGCGCACGGGTCCGGAGGGAGAAGGATACGACAAACTTTCGATGCTCTTCAACGAGAACTATGAAAAGGTCTCAACTCTCCTTCGCACTCTTTTCAAAGAGGCACCGGAAGACGTGAAGAAATACTTCACGGCAAAATTCTTCTCGCTCACGCATGAAGGAATGGGCCACACGATGGATTTCATCCACGATGCTAGTTGGCTGAAAAATTGGAACATTGACCATAAAGAGCCTCAGTAGATCGAGGATGAGACCTGCTGGGTGTGAGAATGCTTGATTGTTTGGTGAAAATATCATAGGTTTTGCCCACCATATGTTTCGGCTAGAGGATATGGATCCTGAAAAATTGTATCAGCAAATGCTTGACGTGGCGTCCCGCAACGGGATTCGTGTTCGTTTTGAAAAAGGAGATTTCGAAGGGGGATTTTGCGTTCTTAAAGACGAGCGGATCGTCGTGATTAACAAGAAGCTTCCTTCGAACAGGAAGCTATCAGTCCTGGCTCAAGGTCTTGCTGCGATTGGTATCGAGCATCTTGAAATCGATCCTGCCATTCGCGCGTTCATTGAAGATGAACTCGTTAAAGCCGAGCGCCTTCACTAATTGCGATCTTACGGAATGAAAGTCCTAGTTATCAACGGTCCGAACCTGAACCTTCTTGGAAGTCGGCAAACGGAGATTTATGGCAAGAAGACACTTGATGGTATCACGCGATCAGTGCGGAAAGCCTACCCGAAAGCCCATTTCCACTTTTTCCAGTCCAACTCCGAGGGAGAAATCATCAACGAGATCCACACTGCGGTTGAAGGTGACTACGCCGGTGTCATCATTAACCCTGGGGCGTACAGTCACTACTCCTATGCCATCCGTGACGCCCTGTCTGCGCTGAAGGTACCCGTCATTGAGGTTCATTTGTCCAACATCCACAAGCGGGAAGAGTTCCGACAGAAGTCTGTGATCTCAGCAGTCTGTACCGGTGTGGTTTCGGGATTTGGTGAGACGAGCTACATCCTGGCGGTGCAGGCGCTGACGGATATGATGCGGAAGAGATAAGCCAGTCTGCCTCGTCGTGTGTCCCCACGGGAACAGGCCCGTGCGCAGCAGTCGCCGCAGATTTCTCAGAGAACAGAACGGTATGATCAAAGCGGTGGTTTTCGACCTCGACAACACACTGGTCGATTTCATGGCCATGAAGAGTCAGGCGATTGATGCAGCGATTCATTCCATGATCGATGCAGGGCTGAGACTTCCGTACGAGCAGATTCAGGAAAAGATCGACGCAATTTACGAAGAGAAGGGCATCGAATTTCAAAACGTGTTTGATATCCTCCTCTACAATGAATTCCAGAAGGTCGACTACAAAATACTCTCCGCAGGAATCATTGCCTATCGTCGTGCACGCGAAGCGGCGCTCGTCCCGTACCCACATGTCTACATGACCTTGATGGGACTCCTGAAGATCGGGTTGAAGCTCGGTGTCATTTCCGATGCTCCTGCACGTGAGGCGTGGCTTCGGTTGTGCTACCTCAATCTCCACCACATGTTTGACTATGTGGTGACCCTCGACGACACCGGTCAACGTAAACCGAGTCCCTTGCCGTTTCGAAAAATGCTGGAGCTGATGAAAATGCAGCCCCAGGAGACGCTAATGGTCGGTGATTGGGCCGAGCGTGATGTCGTCGGTGCGACCCAGGTGGGTATGAAGACGGTCTTCGCGCGGTACGGGGATCAGTTCGGAACGGAGGATCCGCACGCGGACTACGACATTGGAGATGTTAAGGAACTGATGGATATTGTGCGAAAAGAGAATCAACTTTCGTCTGTTCAATCCTAGTTATGATCCAGGGTCTGGGTGTCGACATCATTGAGATTGCAAGAATCCGGAAGGGAATCGAAGCATGGGGAGCTGCCTTCTTGAACAAGATTTTTACCGACGTTGAGATTCGATACTGCAGCTCAAAAAAAGACCCGTACCAGCATTTCGCCGCGCGGTTCGCAGCTAAAGAAGCTGTGAGTAAGGCACTTGCAACGGGATGGCGCGGAGGATTTCGGTGGAAAGATGTCGAAGTTGTGAACAGTCCAAGCGGGGAACCGCGCATCGTTTTATACCGCCGTGTGGCGGAACTGCTGTCCACAAGCAAGGTTTTTCTCTCACTCTCACACTCCAAGAGCTACGTTGTTGCTTGCGCCGTCATAGAAAGCGCGGCACATTCGGCCTAACCGTGGGCTGGCCAGGCATTCGGTGAGAGCGTTTGTTGCATGTTACAGGTCTTTTTGCTACAATAATCGAAAACTGTGTGTGTCCAACATCTTCTGAGGGATGGATGAAGTCGCTCGGCATCAAGAAGTTGTACTACTCGATCAGTGAGGTGAGCAAGATTACTGCTCTCGAGCAGTATGTCTTGCGCTACTGGGAGTCTGAGTTTGAGCAGCTGAACCCGGCGAAGAATCGTGCGGGCAACAGGATCTACACGAACAAAGACATAACATTGATTCTCCACATCAAAAAGCTTCTCCGAGAAGAGCGGTATACTATCGAAGGTGCCAAGCAGGTTCTACAAACCTGGAATCCAGAGAATGAGGAAGGGGAACAACTGGAGCTTCTCCAGGAAGTCAAGGGCAAGGCAAAGATTCAGGACCCACGGTTGCGGGACGACATTACCGAAGTGAAGTCGTTCTTGGAAGAGTTATTAGTGAAGTTGAAGTAGCGGTGCTGCTGGTTCTTATGATATACTGATTTCGGAGATTGGTGGTCCCTCAAACATCCTTCCGAATTTTACCCCGAAACATTGCGTACGAGATTATTTGGAGCAACACTAATTGCGCCTCTGCGGCGATTCTTATCGAGACGGGAACAGCACAACGTCCGTGACACAATTCAAATGCATTGATTCAACCGAGCGATTACTATTGCTCAAGACGCTGCACGAGCGGGAGTACTGAAGTCCAGCTTCACAGTGGCGTCATTTCTTTATCACCAGACAACCAGCCATAATATCGTAGGGTTTTGTTTTTTCGTTGTTGGAACGGGCACTGTGCCCAATTGATTTTATGAAGATTTAGTCGGAGGGGCACTAGGAAGTGAAATTGCATTAATAATACGCGAGCAACCAAGTCTTATCACCAATCGAAAACTACGGAATCATTGGTGACATGCACACTGCGACGCTGGTCGGCATGGATGGGTCACAAGTACGGCACCCCTATTTCCTATGACCTCTGGATGCATCTCCAGCGACTTGTCAACTGGGTCTGTGATAACTGGCGGAGAGAAGTTGAGGGGATCTGGGAAGTTCGCGGCGGTCGGCAGGGTTTCGTGTACTCAAAACTCATGTGCTGGGTAGCAGTGGACCGAGCGATACGATTGGCTGACAAGCGGTCATTCCCTGCAGACCGGGAGCGATGGCTGAAGTGCCGGAACTTAATCTACGGAGAAATAATGACAAAGGGATGGAATCCCAAGCGTCAGGCATTTACGCAGCATTTTGGGAATGACTCGCTGGATGCCGCTAACCTGATCATGCCGTTAGTGTTCTTCGTTTCTCCAACTGATCCCTGAATGTTGAAGACCCTCGATGCTACAAACCTGTCGCCCGAGAAAGGTGGTCTGGTCTCTAACGGTCTTGTCTACCGGTATAACATCGTGCAAACCGCTGACGGCCTAAAGGGAGAAGAGGGAACGTTCAACATCTGCACGTTCTGGCTTGTTGAAGCTCTCACCCGCGCCGGAAAGAATGATCGAGCTAGGCTCGACGAAGTAAGGCTCATCTTCGAGAAGATGTTGGGGTACGCCAACCATCTGGGGCTATATGCCGAGGAGACCGGACCTTGTGCAGAGGAGCTGGGAAATTTCCCTCAGGCCTTTACACATCTCGCTCTGATCAGTGCCGCCTACAATCTCGACAAGGCACTCGGAACAGTAGGCTAGCGTAGGTCCGGACAATCGATGCGCCAGCCGAGTCATAATAACAGCAGTAATTTGCCCTGGTGCACCCGACTTCTGGGAACGGAAGCGATCGACTGAATGCTTCGAGCGAATCAAAAGCGGTCGGGCAGGTGAGGTTCCTCTCGCTCTTCACTACTTTCCCCCATGCGCAAACACCAACCACCCTTTTATCTCACGGCTTCACTCCACAGATACCTGACTTGAGCACGCTAGTGCTTTGACAAGGTCGGTCTCGGATGTCTGGATCCAGGTTCCCAGTTCGGTTCAGAGCGGCCGTTCTCAGACCATTGAGAGCGGAAGAGAAAGTTATTTGCAAGAGCTTCCAGGTCGGTTTTCCTGCTGGCTGACGTGATGTGTCGCACGTGTTGTTGACAGATTGACCAAAAATGGCTATGTTACAAGAAATGTTTCTTGCGTGTCGTCGCATCAAGTGTGCCGAAACCTAACTGCTCAGCTGGGTATCGTTATTC
>JAZGDX010000278.1:0-8640 GCA_036478305.1 Bacteroidota bacterium | reverse complement strand
TTCACTGATCGGCAGAAGGGTATCTGTCGATGCTCACCAACTAACACCACCGCTGGCTATTGACGCCGTGATTAAATCCAACTACAGCAGTGTGGAAGCTCATTTCCTTAGTGGCTTCGTTATGTGGCAGCTGGCCAATGTAGAGAAAGACCTAAGGCTTCTTGAGAAGGCCGTGCAGTACTCACGACCAGTTCAATCAGCGGTGGGTTTTTCCGCTGAAGGCGATACAAGGCCCGGAGATTCACCTCGGATCTCAGGACGAAGTAAACGGCAGACTGTATTTTGGACGTCCCAGGAGAGATTGTCAGAAATCGACCATCAAGCTCTTCCCCTCCAGATGAAGGTCGAGTATCGGAAAATGCTCTAATTTCTTGATCCACTCAGGAAACAAATTCATTCGTAGAGGAAAATGAAATCCATGCGCCGATCCATCGCGTTTATCACCGTGGTGTTGACTCTCGTTTGCTTCGGTTGTGAAGAGCACCTCATCCATGATCCAGAGACGATTGGACAAATGATCAGACATCTGAACCTTGGACTAGCATATCTGGAAGAGAATCGTTTGAACGATGCCGAGTCAGAATTCCTGAAACTGGCCGAGATTGCACCGGACGAAGCTGTGGGGTATGCAAACCTGGGTCTTGCCTATTTGCGGATGGGAAGGTATGCTGATGCGGAGGAACAGCTGAAGAAGTCCCTAGACAGAGAACCAGACAATCCGGACATACTTCTTATCCTGGCGGATGTCTACGTATTGACAAACAGAGGAAAAGATGCTCTCCAGCAGTTAGAACGTTCACTCGTGGACAATCCGAGGCACTCCAAGTCGTTGTACAAGATTGCGCAGCTTTATGCTCGATTCAGCGATGACGAATCACGATGGGGTAAAATGAAAAAGTATCTTGGTAAGTTCGTTGACTACATGCCGGGCAACATCGCAGTTCGGCTCCAGTTAATCGAAGTCCTCGTGCGAACCGGCGACGCCGATGAAGCAGTCGCACATTTGGAAGAGATCAGAAGGCAAGTCCCGGATTTGCCCGAGGAGGCAACTGGATTCTACGACCAGAGCTTTTCTTTACTGAAAGCGGCCAAGCCGAGGCAAGCACTCGGACCCATCCTGGCTGTCCTAAACCTCCTGAAGCCCCTTCCTCTCTACCAAGCCGGGATCTACGATGTGCGAGGCCCAGCCGAGACATCTATCGGTTTTCCAATCACAACCTTTAGTGAAAGGATTTCGCGTCAGATGCAGCGCCGGGAGACAGTCGTGACTGCTGTTCGTTTCACCGACGTGACTACCAGCGTTGGTCTGGATGTGCCCAGGACGGTCGTGGGTGACATGGTTTCAGCTCCGAAATTAGGGTCAAATATTGCTCTTGGCGACTTTGACGGCGACGACGACCCAGATGTGTATCTGGCTCGCTGGGACCCATCCAGAACTTCGGGCGGCAACCTTCTCTTCAGAAATGATAACGGCAAGTTTGTGGAAGTCTCGTCCGAAGCCGGGGTCAAATATGCCGGGAAGAGTGTCTCGGCTATCTTTGCGGATTACAACAACGATGGATATCAGGATCTCTACATCGTGAACGCAGGACCGAACGTCCTGTACGAGAACACACGAGGGAAAGGGTTCTCGAACGTCACGATGACCGCGACGGTGGCGGATCCAGGTATCAGCAACGCGGCCCTGTTCTTTGACGCCGACCACGATGGAGATCTGGATTTGTACCTAGCAAACTCAGCAATCAATCGATTATACCGAAACAATAGGGATGGCACGTTCTCTGAACTGGGCGAGAAAATAGGTGTCTCTGGTGGAAGTGTACGGAGCGTGGATGCCGCTTTTGGAGACTTCGACGAAGATGGCGATATTGATCTGTTCGTGGTCAATGAAAATTCAAGCAATCTTCTTTTCACAAACTTGAGGCAGGGATACTTTGAAGACATCACAGCTCAGAGTGGGCTCACGACGAGCGGAAACTCCGGTGCAGTTGCGGTCGGAGATTACAACAATGACGGTTTTCTAGACCTCTTCTTGACAGCGCTTTCAGGTGGGCAATACCACTTGTACCAGAACAATGGAGACGGTACATATCGGAGGGACACCGAGTCCACGGAACTTTATCTTGCCGTAGAAGGAACCATCGGACTGGATTCGCACTTTCTCGACTTCGATAACGATGGTTTTCTCGATCTCCTCGTCGTGGGAACAGGTTCAGAGCATGGAGAGAGGAGCAGAGGGATATTCCTGTTCCGCAACGACGGGACGGGGAGATTCCAAGATGTCTCTACGGTTCTCCCGGAGAACATCTCTTCGGGTCGAGGATCAGCGATAGCGGATTACGACGGAGACGGCGATGTGGATATTTTCCTCACTGATGGAGATGGAATGATTCGTCTCCTCCGAAACGACGGCGGAAATGCGAACCGCTGGCTCAAGCTTCAACTGCTCGGCTTAATCACAGAGAGCGGAAAGAACAACAGGAACGGTATTGGAGCAAAGTTGGAAGTGAAGGCCGGCGATTTATACCAAATGCGCGTCGTAAGTGATCCCGTCTCCTATTTTGGGCTCGGCTACCATTCCGAGGCCGACGTGGTGCGAATTGTCTGGACGAATGGCGTTGCGCAGAACATCCTGCGTCCCAGCAGTGACCAGGCTATAGTGGAAGAGCAGGTCCTTAAGGGCTCCTGCCCCTCTCTGTATGCATGGGACGGCAAAAAGTACGAGTTTGTCAACGATGTTCTCTGGAGGAGTGCCTTAGGGATGCCCCTGGGCATCATGGGTTCTTCTGTGACGTATGCGTTTCCATATTCGACCAAGGAATATGTCAAGATTCCCGGTCCCCGGCTCAGACCCCGGAATGGCACCTATTCGCTTCAGATCACCGAAGACCTCTGGGAGACGCCATACCTGGACGAGGTGAAGCTCATCGTCATCGATCATCCGGACTCGGGAGACGTGTACGTCAATGAACGCTTCATCGCACAACCCATCCCACCTTTTCACATCTACACGGTAGTTCAGAAACGCACTCCCGAATCAGCAACCGACGAGCACGGAACCGACCTTCTCCCCTCCGTTCGCGAACACGATGATATCTACGTGTCGAATCTCCGACCGACAAAGTATCAGGGGATTACCGAAATGCACGACCTCATCCTCGACCTAGGGAACTGGTCACGGACGGACGAAATCGTTCTCTTCCTCAGAGGATGGATTTTCCCCACCGATGCCAGTATTAATTTCTCGATCTCGCAGTCCCCGGACGTCAAGATCGTCCCCCCTTACTTACAGGTTGTGGATGAACAGGGCAACTGGAAGACCGTGATAGAGAACGTTGGTTTTCCCAACGGCAAGAGCAAGATCGTCGTTGCCAACCTTAGTGGAAAGTTTCTCAGTGAGGATTACCGGGTGCGCATCCGGACCAACATGCAGATCTACTGGGACCATATCTTCTTTTCCGCCGGTGAATCAAGGATCCCGCTTCGAGAAACGACCCTCCGACCTCGAAACGCGGACGTTCATTACCGAGGGTTTTCACGGATGTATCGGAAGAGTTACTCCGGACCGTTCTGGTTCGACTACAGCACCGTCACGAAGCGGCAACTGTGGCGAGACCTGGAGGGATACTACACTCGCTATGGAGACGTGACGCCTCTTGTTCAGGAAGCAGATGACAAGTACGTAATCATGAACGCAGGCGACGAGATCACCGTTGAATTCGACGCTACCGCTGTCCCTGAGCTTGATCCCGGGTGGTCCCGCGACTATTTACTCTACACTGACGGATGGCTCAAGGATGGCGATCTGAACACGGCTTTTTCTCAGACGGTGGAACCTCTCCCCTTTCATGGAATGTCGCGCTACCCGTATGGGGATGATGAGTCCTATCCACTGGATAAAGATCACCAGGACTACCTTGCGAAGTACAACACCCGGAAGGTGACGCCGGAGGCGTTTCGCACGATGCTCTCCCGTCGTTGACGTACAGAAAGGGAGATCGGTAAAGAAATACTCACGCTCATCATTCGGACTATTTCCTTCGGTAGCATCACGTTCTTCAACTTCCCTTCGTCAAGTTCAACACCAAACCCTGGAGTACCGGGGAGAATTTGGCAGCCTTCCAGTATCTCAACACCTCAGGTCACCGGTTAGGGTGGCGACTCTCCCTTGTAATCAGGTTTGTTCGGATCGATATAAACCGGCCTCAGCTCCACGTCAACGTAGAACAGATCCTCCGCGACTCTGAAGTCCTCGGGCTTTATGTCGTGCAACCGGATCGACTGCCATGACGTGGTGGGAGATATGAATTCATACTTGTGTTTTGACGTGGTAACTTTGATAGGCATCCTAAAATCTTCAACATCCGCATTCCATTTGTACCTGGCAGTCACACTTGTGTCCTTCTTCGCGACCGAGATTACCAATTGCGGAATCGTCGGGTATTTCAAGTACTGCTCAAAAAAGTAGGTAAAATCAGATCCTGTCTTTTCGTTGACATAATTGACGATATCATCAGCATGGATTGTCTGATACGCAAACTCGGTGGCTATGCCGTAGATAACATCCCACCAGAGCAAATCGTCATCTAATACATGGCGCAGGGTGTTCAAAACTAGCTGCCCCTTATTGTACATATCCCTGGATCCTCTTTTGTGAACACCATACACGCCGATAATCGGTTCCTTATTGGACACTCTGGATTTCTTGCCATTGATGTACGTTAGAGCCTCTTTGTAACCGTGCATGCACTCTACATATACCGCCTCGGCATAAGCACCAAAGCTCTCGTGAATCCACAGATCGGCAATATCCTTGGAGGTCACACTATTCCCCCACCACTCATGGGCCGATTCATGCACAATGATGAAATCAAAGCTCAGTCCGATTTCGGACCAAGTGATCCCGTTGTATCCTTGCATGTAGTTATTTCCATACGCAATTGCGCTCTGGTGTTCCATCCCGAGATACGGAGTCTCAATCAGCTTGAATCCGTCATTCTGGAATGGATAGTTCCCAAAGAACTTCTCGAAACACGCGATCATCGGCTTTACCTGTTGAAATTGTTTCTTTGCTTTCTCCAGGTTATATGGCATCACAAAATAGTCCAGTGTCAGTGTGTCGCCGGTATCATAGATGTCGCGAAAGTGGGCATACTTTCCGATGTTGAGAGTGACGTTGTAGTTGTTGATGGGGTAGCTGATGAACCAATCATAGCGAGTCCAGCCGTCCGGTAATGCCGTCTTGCTGCGGAGGCGTCCATTGGAGACATTCGTAAGTCCTTCTGGCACAGTAACGCTGATCATCATGCTATCCGGCTCATCCGACTGATGATCCTTGTTCGGCCACCAGAGGCTCGCTCCTATTTCCTGGCACGAAACAGCAATCCAGGGATTTCCTTCTTTATCAATCGTCCATGTGAATCCACCTTCCCACGGAGGCCTTTTTGCTACTGTCGGTTCACCTGAATAGAACACTGTGATTTCATGCTCGCTATCTACTCTCAACGTCATGGGGAATTGGATAAATACGGCGTCATACTCACGCTCAAAAGGAACCGAACCAACGCCATCAAGAGTGATGTCCTCGATGTGCATATTTTCAAACAAATCTACCTGCATCTTGTCGAACGCCGTCACCACGGTAAACTTAATTTTGTTGGAGCCTTCAATCGATTTTGATTCAGGATCGACCTTGATATCCAATTGATAGTAGATTACGTCGTAACAGGTGCGCAACGGAGTCAACATCCCTCTCAAAGTGTCAGCTCTGGCAAAAACAACGTCCTCTTGACCGTGTAACAATTGCGCGAACACGAGTTGAAAACTTATGAATAAGAGCAATGGGCAGCATAGATTTCTGATCTTCATTTTCTTTTCCTCTGACGTTAATGCAAGCGACACTTCTGGCCTTCAGGTCCTGATGGCAGGTTTTCGTAGAGATACCGAGTTAGCAGCTCGAATAGGTGACTCCGAGTATTCGGGCCATCCGACATGGCGTGAGTGCGATTTGGGTAAACCATCAGTGTGAACTTCTTATTCGCTTCGATCATTGCGTTGACGACCGCCTCTGTACTCTGGTAGTGAACGTTGTCATCGCCTGTACCATGTACAATAAGGAGCTTCCCCTTCAAGCCCTTCACATCAGTGATTGGAGAGCCTTGCTCGTAGCCTTCGGGATTGTCCTTCGGCCGTACCATGCAGCGCTCCTCGTAAATCGTATCGGAATGTCGTTGGTCAGTTACCGGGGCCACCGACATACCGGTATGGTAGAGTTCAGGACAACGAAACAGTGCGTTGAGAGTCATAGAGCCACCGCCACTCCAACCCCAAACGCCGATTCGAGTTGAATCCACGTATTCCCAGCGCCGGATATTGCGCACTGCAGCCTCCAAGAATGGCATTGATGACATCTCTCCACATTTCCCGGTTAATATCAAGGCTTCAGCCTGCACAACGTAGGTATTGTCCTTATGAGAACGCTCCTTGAAGTAATGGCTGAGGTTGGTGTTTTTGGGAGGTGGTTTCAGATGCAATAACGGCATCCCATCTAAGTGCCCCGAATGCATCACATTTGACGCTAAAGTGAATTTATGGAGGCCAGGATTCCCTGCTGAACCATTATGCAGCTCATTGTCGGGACGAGAGCCCTTCAACTTCTTCTATGGTTTTTGGAATGATCTTTCCCAACAAGCGATAGCCATCATCGACCACCAAAACGTCATCTTCGACTCTAATTCCACCGAAATCTCTGTATTTCTCAACCATCTGATAGTCAACAAACTGAGCCAACTTCTTGCTGGCTTTCCACGCGTCGATTAGCTGAGGTATGAAATAAAGTCCCGGTTCAACTGTCACAACAAAATCCGGCTGGAGCGCTTTGGCGAGCCGTAGCGAGCGCAGTCCAAACTGCTCACTCCGACGAATCCCGTCGCCGTATCCGACAAGGTCTTCACCCAGATTTTCCATGTCATGTACATCAAGGCCCATCATGTGCCCCGATCCACACTGGAAAAATAAAGCATGCGCGCCCTCATTGACAGCCTCGTCCAGATCTCCTCTCATTAGTCCAAGATCTCTCAACCCACTCGCGAGAACCTTGCACATGAGGATGTGTACGTCTTTGAACTTGACACCAGGCTTTATTGAGCGCATGCCTGCTTCTTGTGCGCTCAGGACAATCCGATAGATATCTTTTTGCCTCTCCGAGAACCTTCCTCCGACAGGAAAAGTCCTCGTGATGTCGCTCGCGTAGTGTAGGCTCGACTCTGCACCAGAATCGTTCACTACAATGTCACCACTCTTCATTTTGTTGCCGTGAAAGTGATTGTGGAGTGTTTCGCCATGTACCGAAAATATGATTGGAAACGCGAGATTCCCCCCCTTCGACACAGCAATACCCTCCATCGCGCCAGCAACTTCTCGTTCATACATACCAGCTTTTGATTCTCTCATTGCCATCGTTTGCATGTCGTACGTGATCGCGATGGCAGCCTCAATCTGCTCAATTTCTTCTCTCTTCTTCACCGCCCTTTGATCGATGACGGCTTTCGTCAAGACTTTAGAGGCATAATCATTCACGGGCCCTTGATGAATCCCGAGTAGATGCTGAACCTTGAGAATGCTATCTGATCGATATTGGGGTAGAAAATGAATTGCCCTTCCCTCCCGCACGGCTGCCTTCAGCGTGACCTCCAGATCTTTCGAGGGACCGGTTTCGCGAACGCCACACTGTAGACTCCTCTCTCGCAGCGTTGGCTGCGGCCCCATCCAGACGATCTCTTCTACGGTCAGGTCGTCACCGAAAAGCATCTCTTTATCTCCATCGATGTCGATAATCGCCGCAAGACCTGGATTATCAAGCCCCCAGTAGTAGAGAAACGAGCTGTCCTGTCTGAAATGATACGGATTGTCAGTATAGTTCATTGGACTCTCGTCATTACCGAGGAAAAAGAGCAATCCGGACTCGATCGCTTTTTTCAATCCGGCTCTCCTTTGGACGTAGATCTTCGCATCAAACATTGGGTTTCTCCTTTACGGAAGCTGCGAGTTCGGCTCCCCTGTCACCACCACCGGACGAGAGTTCTCGGAAACACGCTGACGATTTTGGTTCCGATCGAACTTGTCTCGGGTATATAGCCGGGCATGAAGAGCACCTCGTCATTACGATTGTTGAGGTCAATGACGCTTCTTTCTGGAATGACGACATTGTTTTTGCCGACCTCGGCGAACACCTCCTTCATTATGTCGATGACTTCTTTGATGCTGATTAGTTTCTCTATATCTTCCCTTCGCAATAGCTTCATGTCGCATTCGCCAGGATGTTTCCTCGTTATTTTTCGATCAAGTATGAATGAGTAGCTGTTCGAGCATTGGTGAGTCTTATGGAGTAGCCTCTATCAAACACTAGAAAAACCACACAAGCACTCGTTCTGTATGATGAAAGTTATGGCGGGGCTGGTTGCAGACCAGAAGGCCCTCATTCGCATAGACTGTGAGAACCGAATCAACCCCGAGTTTTTGGGGCAACAAACATCTCCTTGTGATGGCCGACGTATCGAAGGCCGCTGCCATATCCTGAACTACTGATGTTTCTCGATCGAGCTCGAGCCGAGCGTCTGCTGAGCCATCCAGCGATTCAAC
>JAZGDX010000277.1:0-3308 GCA_036478305.1 Bacteroidota bacterium | reverse complement strand
GATCCCTTGCAGCAAGCAAAGCAAGACGAATGTTCGGCCGTGAACTGCCGAACGGAATATGGGAAACCAAGGGCTCAAAGAAAATTTCACGAATCGGGAGTGATCCGTTGTAGACCGAAATCTCGGGAGCACAAAATTATACCGGGAATATAAGCTTTTTCGGCACATTTACAACGGGGGGTTTCCCAGGGGCAGGTCAGCAGGTTTGACCCATCTTTCCTAGCCTGCTCTTTCTCGAATCAGGAGAGAACGAAGCGGACTTCCCACTTGACGGGGAACTTTAGCGTGCTTATATTGTTAAGTAATTTAGCAATTACTAAAATGACTTCGGAGTGAAACATGAAGAGAGTCATCATCGATGGTAAAGTCTGTGTTGGACCCACTTTTACAAGGTCAGAGATGGGCACAATCAAGCACAACCTGGCCGTCAACGCATCTCTTCCCCATCTTGCTGACCTGCTTGGAGTAGTCGGAAACTCCGTGCGGCTCCGCATCGTGTACCTGCTCGCTACACATCGAGAGATGTGCGTTTGCGACCTTGCAGAGATCCTCAGGATCACGGTATCAGCAGTCTCCCAACATCTTCGAAAGTTGAAGGATAAACACCTCGTGCAAAACCGACGGAACGGACAGACAATCTATTATGCGCTGACCAACAATGCGTTCAACCAGAAGCTCAAGAGAATTATTGATGTGGAGCAGAACGTTTACGAAATGACATAGAAGTCCCACGGTCAAAAGCGGTTCAGACTCGCACCAATCTTAGGAGATGGGGATATGGAATTAGGAGATCTAAAAAAGGAACATCGCCCCGGGCTCTTGTTCGATGTGGAGTTGCAATACCAGCCGGGGATGTCCGCCGTTATGTCCTCTGAGGCCAGACTGGGCAAGCATGTGGGTAGCGGAGACGGCACGATTAGAGGCGCGAGAATCCATGGGTCTGTCCGTTGGGACCTTTTTGAAGACCAGGGAGAATCGGTGTGCGGGTCCAACCTCAGGGGGCTGATCGAGACGAACGACGAAGCCCATATCCAATTTGACGCAATGGGATTCTTCATGCGCCCAGACAAGTCGAAACCGAACAGATGGATCACATCTGCAGCAGTGCGCTTTGACACGGTCGACAACCGCTACAAATGGCTCAACACGCGTCTCGCTATGTGGGAAGGGCGATTCGACATGAAGACTGGCCGGCACCACTATCGAGTCTACTCCCAGGTCGCTGAAGAGTGAGACGAATCTTGGAGGTTCCATGATGGAGAGGAGCACACTGTCTTCTACAGGTTCAATCGCCGCGGCATTCATCGGCTCGCTCTGCTGCATCGGGCCAATTGCTCTTGCCGTGTTGGGTTTGGGAGGCGTCGGTCTCTTCACAGCCCTGGGCGAATATCGACAGTACATCATGGCAGGAACGGTCGTCTTGTTAGGACTCGCCTTCTACTTTACGTACAGGAAGCGAGAAGTTATCTGTGAAGATGGCACCTGCAAGGTCGAGAGCGCGAGCAAATGGAACAAAATTGCTGTCTGGGCGGCGGCAGTTGCCGTCGTGTTTTTCCTAATTTTCCCCTATTTGAACATCAGTTCAGGAACTGTCGCCGAAGACGGAAGTGCGAGCATTCAAACGGCTGTGCTGAAGGTCGAGGGAATGACATGCACGTCGTGCAACACCGCGGTAGAAATAGCCTTGAGAAAGAATCAAGGTGTGTTGGAGGCCAGGGCCTCTTTCGAAGAGAAACAAGCAGTCGTAAAGTATGATCCAACGAAAGTGAAAGAACAGGACTTGGTGAATTCCGTCAATGGACTCGGATATACCGCAGAACTAAAAAGGATCTCAAATAATGAGTAGTTCGCTCAGAGCGTTTATACACCCCTTAGAGGAACAAAATTGCGAGGTATTAGCATGAAGATCGAATTTTTCTATTTCGATGACTGTCCAAATCACGAGAAGGCATTCGCTCTACTGCAGGAAATTTTGAGAGATGCAGCGATCGACGCAACGATTGAGCGAATCGAAATCAAGGACGATGAGGATGCGGTAAAACGCAAGTTCGTCGGCAGCCCTACGATACGTATCAACGGAGTCGATGTCCAACAGATAGAGAACGATCACGTATTTGGGAGAACGTGCCGGACGTACGTAGTTGATGGAGCGTTCACGAGGCTCCCGTCCCGCGAAATGATCGAGATCGCACTCCAGGAGGCAGTAAGTTAATCTCACTCATGAAGTGAATCAAGCGAGGGGAGAATAGGTCATGAAAACTTACACGAAATCCATTGCCGCTGTCGTCATCGGCTTACTGTTTGCCACGGTCGACGTCTTTGCTCAATCACCCAGCAATTCAGGAGAGACCGTTACGGTCCGCGTCGATGGACTGTCGTGTCCATTCTGCGCTCTTGGACTCGAAAAAAACCTCAAGAAAATCGATGGTGTCACAGATGTCTCCATCAAGCTAGAGGATGGGACTGCAACGCTTGAAGTGAAAGAGGGGGCGAATCCATCAGATGAGGAGATTACAAAGCGGGTAAAGGATGCCGGTTTCACGCCTCGCGCGATCAAACGAGACTTACCTCAAGCCAGTTCTTCAAACCTGGAATCCGTCACGCTCAAAATCGAAGGAATGGTGTGCCAATACTGTGAACAGAACGTTCACAACACTCTGGCCAACGTAAATGGTGTTTCTCAAGTGCACGTAGACCAGGAGAGAGGCCAGGCAATGGTTGCCTTCGACAAGAGCCTGACAACTCCCGACAAACTCATCAAAGCAGTGGAAGACGCCGGCTTATTCGAGGCACAGGTGAAAGAGTAGTACCTGAAAAGACAAAAAACCGTGGCATAACCTCGTCATGATGCCATGAGCATATACTCACCATTTACGTCCTTCCCGACCTTCCTGTGATGTCCGCTACCAACGCTCCATCCAATAAATAGATGCCTCAAAAAAATGCTAAAAGGAGGAATTTAAGATGAAGCGGAACTTCATAGCTCTGATTCTACTTTTCTTTTTTTCTGGAAGTCTGCAAGCACAAGAAGCCATGATGAAGCCACCTCAGTTCCAGATTACGGTACCTTCAAAGTACGATTTCAATGATACGGTTGACCTGCTGAAAACCGCGATCGAGGAACAAAATCTGATGGTTATTACAGAACTGGATATTCAGCGGATGTTGCGTCTGGTAGGGGTTCAGCGCAAGGGAATGAAGAAGGTCTACTTCTTTCACCCCAGCTTCATGAAACGCATCATGGAGGCTAATAAACACGCGACTGCTGAACCTCCCTTGAAAATCGACATAATGGAGATGCCCAATGG
>JAZGDX010000276.1:0-17820 GCA_036478305.1 Bacteroidota bacterium | reverse complement strand
CCCGTCGCAATTACAAAGTCTTCCGACTGCTCTTGCTGCATCATGAGCCACATCGCCTCCACGTAGTCACCTGCAAAACCCCAATCGCGACCGGCATCGAGGTTTCCCAACCGCAGCTCTTTCGCAAGACCTAGCTTGACATGAGCAGCGCCGTCGCTGATCTTGCGCGTCACGAATTCCAGCCCCCGCCGCGGAGATTCATGGTTAAACAATATTCCGGATACACCATACATGTCGTAGCTCTCCCGGTAGTTGACCGTGATAAAATGGCCATACACCTTGGCGACACCGTAGGGGCTACGTGGATAGAAGGGAGTATTTTCATTCTGAGGAACTTCTACGACTTTTCCGAACATTTCACTACTGCTCGCCTGATAGAATCGAATCTTGCGGTTCACCAACTTGATCGCTTCCAGCATTTTCGTCACACCGAGTGCAGTGAACTCGCCGGTGAGCGTCGGCTGATTCCAGGAAGCGGGTACGAACGATTGAGAGGCAAGGTTATAGACCTCATCCGGCTGCGTTTCTTCGATGAGCTCGATAATGGAGAGCTGGTCGAGGAGGTCCGCCTGGCGGAGATGGATCTGCTTCCGGATATGCTCGATGCGCTCGAAGTTCTCCGTGCTCGATCGCCGAACCATTCCATAGACGGTGTAGCCTTTGCCCAGAAGGAACTCGGCCAAATACGATCCGTCCTGACCGGTAATGCCCGTAATAAGGGCTCTTTTCCCCCGTCGACTTCTCGACGCCCTGCTTTTTGTCGCCATCATTTTCTCATTGTCTGTGTGTCCGGCAACACCGTCGCTGCAGAGTCCACAGATATCCGCGCCTTAAGCTGCTCAATCCGAGTCTGAACGCCGGAATCATCTGGGTAATATTCAGCGACGAGGTTCAATACGTTTAGAGCGTCCTGGTAACGTTTCTGCAGCTCGTATATTTCCAGCAAGCGCTGGTAGGCGTTGAATGGTCTCCGAATATCCGCTTGTCCTCGCTGGATCATCCGCCAGGAAATCTCCTCAATCTTGGATGCATACTTTTCGAATCGCTCCAACTCTCCGAAACGATGGTACATCGTTGCTATGGGCTGTATCAATCTCCAATCGATCGGAAAGTTCTCGTCAGAGATCACCTCTTCCATCCGGTTGAGCGTCTTCAGCGTCTTCGCGCGATCATTCTTTTCGGCATAGTAGAACGCCAGCTGGATGAAGGAATTCCGGTAATTGAGCATCAGGCGCCGTTCGTTTTGGTTATAGTAGATCGTCGTGTCTTTCAATCCTCGCCACCTGAAACCGTGCTGGGGCCCAAGAGAGAAAGTCTCTGGTTCCTCGAGAAGATTCTTCTGCAGAATCTCCTCAGTAAGTCCGTAGTCTACGTGCGACGTTGATGCGGGCGTCAGTCGCATCGAGAGACCTTCCATCCGGAGATAGGGATCGAGGCCAAGCTTGCTACTTGGAGCAGTGGTCACGGCGAAATAAACTGGACGTTTCCAACCGCTCGTCATAACGATGTCGTAGACCATCAGATCCTGAACTTTGAGTGCTCCGACATCACCGACTTGATAGGTCGGTTTCATCCGCCATCGAATCGCACCCCGATTCGTGATGCTCGTGTCAGTGATCCCAAATGCCTCGTAGGCCTCGGGAGGGACGGGGATCTCAACGTCACGAGGTTTGAACCCTATCGGCGTAATGGTATCGATCCGTCCATCCGGTAGGTTTATCGGGACCGTCGCTGTACCGTAGGGTTTCTGGTGTTTGAGTTGTCGGATATACCAAGGCGTATTGAGCAAACTGAGATTCACGATACGCACGTCCCGACGAATACCTTCGACGTCCTGCAAATACCAAAGCGGAAATGTATCGTTATCGCCGTTGGTAAACAGCACAGCGTTTTCCGCGCAGGATTGCAGCATGTTGTACGAGTAGTCCCAGGCTACGTAATTCTTGCTCGAATCATGATCACGCCAGTTGGTCATCAGCATGTTCAGGGGGACTGCTGCAAAGGATATCCCAAAGAATGCCACACCTGCCAGCGTCGCGATCTTTTTTCGCTGTATGAGTAATCGAATAGACTCGAGAATGCCATAAACCCCCAGAGCAATCCAGAGAGAGAACACATAGAAAGACCCGACATAGAAATAATCACGCTCCCGCGGCTGGGGCTCCTGCTGATTTTGAAACAGCGCAAGAACAACACCCATAATGATGAACGTCACCACAAACGGCATCGCCATTTTCCAATCGCGCCTGATATGGAAGTAAACCCCCATAAGACCCAGCAGGAATGGGATCCCCCATGTATCCTTCCAACTTACGCCCGAGTCCTGAAGATCACCCGCCGCCCCCACATAGTTCCAGAGAAGATACCGGACATACATGTGGTTGATTTGATACCGCAGCATGAAATCCAAATCGCTGGAGTACCTACTCATCGCTGCCACCTTTTGCGGTTCCGGATCGTACCGGCGCTCGATAACGGGAGCATCTCCGTACTGCTCGCGGTTCAGGTACGAAACTAGTCGCGTGAGGTTCTTCGGCTCGTTTTCGTTCATCGGCGGATCAGCATTCGATCGAATGATCACCATCGTGTACGTTGAGTAGCCGATGATTATCAATAGGAACGAGAGCACCGTGATGTTGAGAAGGCGGAGGTTGTTTTTGATCGAATAGTAGACCCCGTACAGGGCGGCACCGATGACCAGGAACGGCACCGCTCGCAGAAAATTGCTGTCCTCGATTTTCCTTCCCCCGAGAGCCAACTCACCAATCATGAGCGATGGAAGCCACTTCACGATCCCGGGATAGACTACGAAGAATATAGCAACAGCAACGAGTCCTAACTTCAGGAATGTAGCCCTATTGACCTCGTAGTTGCGAATGTAGATGATAATCAAGACGGTAAATATCGTTAAGAGGGCAAGAAGATGGATACCGATCGAGAGTCCGATGAGATAGGCGATGAGCAAGACGTATTTTTCGTTACCCGGCTGGTTCGCTCGTTCATACCATCGCATCGCGAGCCAGACAATCAATGACAAGAAGAACATGCTCACACCATAGACTTCGGCCTCGATTGCGTTATCCCAGAACGTCGTGGCGAACGCCAGCGATAGTGCTCCGATCGCACTGGCACCGTACACGGTGACTTTATCCCAGGTCGACTCCGGCGGCTTGCGCAAGTGCATTATCACCTTCACCGTTACCAGGTACAGGAGGGCAACCGTTAAAGCGCTCGTGACTGCGGAAATGCTGTGAGCTCGAACGGCAATGTCCTCAGAAAAAGGGATCATCAATACTGCACGCGTGATGAGCAGAAACAGTGGCGATCCCGGTGGATGAGGGACCTGCAGCATCCAGGCAGCAGCGATGAACTCACCGACGTCCCAGAACACCACCGTGGGTGCCATCGTCACGAAATACACAACAGACGTTGTCATGAAGAGGATGGCTGCGACGGTGCGATTCAACGTTTTGTTTTCCATTCAGCGCCTTCGACAGGGATTTACGAGCTTCAAGGTTTTCTATTAATAAAAAATTCCTTCATTTTCAAGGGAAATTCAGGCGAGGAAGATGATCATGAACGAATATCCTCCTCCGGGCAGGTGGGTCAAACAACGAGAGCCTCGCAGATAGCATCGCAGACGAGATATCCTTTCTTCGTCAACACTAGTTTTGTACTATCAAGTCGCATTAATCGTTCCCGCACGTACTCACGCACTTTATCACCGCACACCGACAATATATCGTGATGATAACGTCTACGGATAGATTGCAGGTCGATTCCGTCGCTGCGCAACCCAAGCAGAATCTCCTCACGAAGAAGAGTCTCGTCGTCGAGTGTCTCATATCCATCGATCGGACGCTGGTTGTTTGCCAGCACCTCAACATATCTTTTGAGCGAACGGACGTTCCACCAGCGCAGCAGGTCGGTTTTCGAATCGCTCGTCCAGAACGAATGAGCAGACGGACCGAATCCCAGGTAGAACTCGTGGTGCCAGTACTTGCTATTGTGGCGCGATCGGTATCCCGGTTTGGCATGGTTTGAGACTTCATACTGTTCAAAGCCATGTGCTGCGAGGAAATCAATCGTGAACTCGTACAACTCTGCATCCTGTTCGAGCGGCAGCGGCGTCACCTGACCGGACTGCACCATGCGGAACAGTGGGGTTCGCGGCTCCACAATCAAACTGTACGCAGAAATATGCTTCGGTTCGAGAGCAATCGCTTGCTGTAAGTTCGACTCCCATCGCTCCCGAGTTTGTCCAGGCAATGAACATAAGAGGTCGATACTGACGTTCTCAAACCCGGCTTCCTGAGCAGCTCGAACGCACGTCACCGCTTGTTTCGCACTATGAATCCGGCTCAGAAAACTCAGTTCATCCTCGTAGAAGGATTGAACACCCACACTGAGACGGTTGACACCAAGCGAGCGGTACGCGCAAAGTTTCTCTCCATCCACGGTTCCCGGATTTGCCTCGAGCGTGATCTCAGACGTGGGGGCGACGGTAAACGTCCTCGTCAAAGCATCTAAAATGGATCCGAGCTGTCGCGGGGACAGAAGTGAAGGCGTTCCCCCTCCGAAGAAAATCGTATCGAATTCCGCACCGCTTTTTCCGTACGCTGCTGCAAGCGATAGCTCTTTCTCCAAGCCATCAAGATAGTATTCAATCCCGCGAACATTCTCGACAGTGTAGAAGTCGCAGTAGATACACTTCTTCTCGCAGAACGGGACGTGTACATAGAGCCCTCCCGCCCTCGCGCTGACGCCGGCCAATTTCGCACGCACCGGTTCGTGCGTGGATCGCACAACACCCATTGTTCGTTCAACTTTCATTTGTCAACGCTGAGAAGTCTCACTTTCGTCACAGTATGATGTTTCCAACTCTCACCCACCGAACCGATCCGATCTTGTCGAGCAAATTCATGACGGAGATATCCTGATCCCACGACCAGTAGACCAGGGACGCCTGTCCCAGGATCGTTTCCTCCGGGAGAAAACCCCAAAACCGGCTGTCCAGACTGTTGTCTCGATTGTCACCCATGACGAAATAGTAGTCTCGCTCCACTGTGTAAGAATATGTCTCCACCTCATCAATCAGGATCATGTCGTCAGGCCCGTATTCGACCGTATGACCTTCCCGTTCAATGAATGTTTCCCACCGTTGGATATTGGCTCGCGTAAGTGTGAGAATAGAACTCTTATTGGGCACGACAACCGGGCCGTAGTTGTCCTCGTTGAAATCCGAATGTGGTGGAAAGATTCGATTATTGGGCCTTTGCTTAGGACGTGCCACTGGAGCATCGAACCGCACGCCGTCTGGGTCTGGCAAGCGCCGCCGGTTCACATAGACAACTTTGTTGTTGATTTCAAACGTATCACCCGGGACAGCAATGCAGCGCTTGACGTAGTTCAACAACTTGCGAGGATGGATTTCATCTCGCTCACCCGGGAACTCGAAAACGATGACATCGCCACTCACGGGCTTCCGGAGTGCAGGGAGCTTGACCTGTGGAACCGAAATACGGGTGAACGGGATAAATTTTGGACTTCTTGCACCATAGATGAACTTATTGACCAGAATGAAATCTCCGACGAGAAGTGTATCTTCCATAGAACCTGTCGGGATACGAAACGCTTCCAAGACAAATGTCTTGAGGAAAAACGCCACAACGACTGTGATGAGGATGGTTTCGGCGTAGTCACGAAATTTGTTTTTCGCCCTTGTTGGGGTCTCCATCGCTTCAGCCGACGCTTGTGCGCCATCGGTACCGTCTCCCTGCTTGGAGATCCGTCCGTTGATCTGCTGCTCTGTCATTTCACCAGCCTACCGATTCGCTCGAACCGAATCGAAGAGAGTTTGCTCGGGAGGTCCCAGAGAGGTGTGTTCGGATCCCACGACCAATACACAATCAGCGGGGAACCCACGATGTCAGCCTCCGGAATGAACCCCCAGAACCGGCTGTCCAGACTGTTGTCCCGATAGTCCCCCATACCGAAGACGTAATTTCGCTCGACAACATACGTGCCAGCCTGTTTGCCGTCGATGAACACAGTTCCTTCTCGACTGAGAGTGGCGAAATGTCCCTCCCGCTCGATGAAAACATGCCACTGGGTGAAATTTTCACTCGTGATTTTCAACGTATCCCCTCTCTTCGGAACGACTAGGGGACCGTAATTATCCTCGTTGAATTGTGATCCCGGTGGGAAAGTACGCGGATCCGGCTCGCCAGCTGGTCTCATCTCGGAGATATTGAATTTCACGTTGCGCGGAAATGGGACCTGTTCCCCATTCACCGACACCATCCGGTCGACGATCTGAAGCGTGTCACCTCCCTTCGCGATACATCGCTTCAAGTAGAAAGAAAATTCCTCAGGACGAGCTTCTTCTCGTTGGCCCGGGAACACGAAAACGATGACGTCACCTCGTTCGACATCGTCAAAACCGGGAACAGTGAAAAAAGGCAGCCGGATGTCTGTGAAAGGAATATTCCGCGGCGTACCCCCCCCATAGATGAACTTGTTAACGAAGAGAAAATCTCCCGTCATGATCTCGTTTTCCATGGAGCCGGTAGGCACTTCAAACGAGGCAATCACAAAACTGTTCAGGAAGAGAAACGCTCCGAGGACAATCCCGAGCTCCTTGAAAAAATCTCTCACCTTTTCGAGGAGCGTCAGCTGTTCCTTTTCTCGCCTTGATTTCTCTTCCCTCGCCCGTTTTCTTTTGCCCATTCTGTCACCTGGTCAGGACCTTTCTTCCGCTTTTTAGATTTCTGCCTGCACCTAGCAAACAACCCGTTTATCAGAATGTCGATCTAGCCGAACCCGCATTCGCAATTCATCGTTCGTCATTCACCCTACTCCTCTCCCATCGCCAGCACGGCGAGGAACGCCTCCTGGGGGATCTCGACCCGACCTATCTGTTTCATACGTCTTTTCCCCGCCTTCTGTTTCTCCAGTAGCTTCCGCTTTCGCGTGATATCGCCCCCGTAGCACTTTGCCAGCACGTTTTTCCGAAGCGGGGAGATGCTTTCCCTTGCGATCACCTTGTGTCCGATTGCTGCCTGAATGGCAACTTCGAACATCTGCTTCGGGATCAGCTTCCGCAGCTTCTGACATAATTTCCGGCCCCAATCATAGGCCTTACCACGGTGCACAATCGTAGAGAGCGCATCGACAGGATCCCCATTCAGCAGCACGTCGAGCTTGACGAGGTCCGACTCCCGGTAATCCAGGATTTCATAGTCGAAGGAGGCATATCCCTTCGTAGACGATTTCAACTTGTCATAAAAATCGAGGATGATCTCCGCAAGTGGTATCTCAAACTTGATGTCAGCACGCGTTGGGTCGAGATAGACCGTGTTCTTATAGATACCTCGTCGGTCCGTGCAGAGTTTCATGACGTTGCCGATGTACTCAGAGGGCACGATGATCTGAGCACTGATGAACGGCTCCTCCACTCTCTCGATCTGGTCGATGGGCGGCATCTGAGAAGGGTTATCCACGAATACGACGTTTCCGTCCCGTTTCGATACACGATACTCGACGTTCGGAACTGTGATGATGAGGCTCTGATTGTACTCCCGCTCCAGCCGCTCCTGGATGATTTCCATGTGAAGGAGGCCAAGAAAACCGCAACGAAAGCCGAAGCCGAGTGCAGTCGATGTCTCCGGCTCGAACAGCACCGAAGCATCGTTCAGGCCCAGCCGCTCGAGAGAATCACGCAGCTCCGCGAAGTCATCGCTATTCGAGGGGAAGATCCCTGCAAACACCATAGCCTTGACTTGCCTGTAACCGGGCAGGGGTTCACGCGCTGGAATGTCTGCGTTGGTAACGGTATCACCGACCTTCGTGTCGTGGACGTCCTTGATCCCTGCGATGAGATACCCGACGTCTCCTGCATTCAAGACTCCCGTGGGATTCCGCCTCAATGCCAACACACCGGTTTCTTCAGCTTGAAAGACCTTTTTGCTTGCCATGAACATCACACGGTCCTTGTCCTTGAGTACGCCGTCAAAGACGCGGATGTACACCACCGCGCCACGGTAGGAGTCGAATTTGGAATCGAATATGATTGCGCGCAGTGCAGCAGCCGGGTCCCCTTTCGGCGCGGGAATCCGCTGGACGATCGCCTCGAGGACTTCGGCCACCCCGACATTCTGCTTTGCGCTGGCGAGAATAATCTCCCCTTCGTGACAGCCGATCAGATCAACCACCTGTCGCTTCACGGAATCGACCATCGCGCTTGCTAGGTCTATTTTGTTGATCACCGGAATGATCTCAAGTCCCGAGTCGATGGCGAGATACGCATTGCTGATCGTCTGCGCCTCGACACCCTGCGACGCATCCACGACCAAAACTGCGCCGTCACAGGCAGCGAGTGATCGTGATACCTCGTAGGAGAAATCGACGTGCCCAGGTGTATCGATCAGATTGAGGATATACTCGTTGCCATCCTGGGCACCGTATCGCATACGAATCGGGTGAGACTTGATAGTGATGCCCCGTTCCCGCTCCAGAGGCATGTCATCGAGCACCTGTGCTACCATTTCCCGTTCGGAAATGGTTCCGGTGAGTTCAAGCAGTCGGTCTGCCAGCGTCGACTTACCGTGGTCGATGTGGGCAATAATACTGAAATTACGAATATGCTTCATAGCGGACGATACAATTCATGCATGAGCCAGGACCTCGCAAGTTGATGCAGGTCTCGCCCGACGAATGAAAAAGCCCCGAAGGGCCTAGCCCTTCGGGGCATAACCCACCGGGGGCGAGACTTATCACAGTCTCTCAGGAAACACGACCGAGAATATACCACTTATGCCCAAGAATTGCAACCGACATCAGAGAACTTGGAGAAGCTTTTCAGAGTCAAAGGAATCAAAGGAGAAAATCCTATCCAAGATGTTTGCGGAAGCGCATAACACTCAGCCCAAAGATTGTAGCCCCAATGATAAGAAGCGGCCAGACTTGTGGCCACAATACTGAAAGACCGACTCCTTTGAGAAAAAGGCTCCGCACGATGATAAGAAAATACCGAAGGGGGATTGCATACGTCATAATCTGAAATATCCTCGGCATATTCTCGATGGGAAAAATGAATCCCGAAAGAACAATCATCGGCATCATGACGAAAAACATCGATGTCATCATCGCCTGCTGCTGAGTCCGAGACACAGTGGACATCAGAAGGCCGATGCCGACCGTGGTAAAGAGAAAGACGCCACTGGCGGTCAGGAGGTGGAGGATGCTGCCCCGCAGCGGTATGCCGAACCAAACGGTGGCCACGAAGATCACCAACAGGACATCGATGAATCCAATCAGGACGAACGGAGCGAGTTTTCCGGCGATAAGTTCGTACGACCGAATCGGAGTCACGATGAGTTGCTCCAAGGTTCCAATCTCACGCTCTTTGACGATTGCCATCGAGGTAAGGGTAGTTGTCATGACCATCAGGAGAAGCGCCAGGACAGCCGGTACCATAAAGTTTCTGCTCTTCAGTTCTTGATTATACCAGACACGCGTCTCCGCTTCAACGTTCCCAATCTTGGCCCCAGGATTTTTCGTTGAATGCGCGATCCTGTCGATCACTATCTGCCGGGAAAACCGCCCTACGATCGCCGACGCATACGACAATGAAATGCCTGCAGTGTTCGCGTCCGATCCATCCACGAGCAGTTGCAATCGTGAACCCTCGCCGGAAGCGATATCGGTCGCAAAGCCCGTCGGAATATTCACTGCCATCATCGCTTGCCCGTTGTCCAGGTACGAATCGATCTCTCGAGGATGGGAGAGAAAAGCAAGGACGCTGAAATTCGCTGAAGCTGAGAACTCCTCGACCAGGTCTCGACTCATCGACGTCTCGTCAAGGTCGCAGACAACCAGCCGAATATCCTCCACATCCAGCGTCGCCGCATAGCCCAAGAGGAGCAGCTGGAGGACGGGCGGGACAAATATCACTCCCAGCATGCGCCTGTCCCGCCGGAGCTGCCAGAATTCCTTTCTCATTAAGTGGAAAATGCGTTTCACGGGTGACCTCCCGAAGGGCTCAGTGCTTTTCGCAACCGCAATGTCGCGAAAAACATCACAACGAAAGCGTACAGGGCGAGGATCAGGAGTTGGTCCCAGTATGCACCCAATCCTGCTCCTTTCAGGATAATGCCACGAAGTGCAACGAGAAAATAGCGAGCGGATACAAGGTATGTGGCGGCCTGAACAGCGATCGGCATACTGGAGATCGGAAATACGAATCCAGACAGCACAAAGGAAGGCAGCATGGTGATTAACACCGACACAGAGAATGCAACCTGTTGCGAATGAGAGATCGTCGACACGAGCAGCCCAAGCCCCAGAGATCCCAGGAGAAAAACCGCAAGAGAGAGGCCAAGCAGCAGCGGGTTTCCAGCGACCGTCACACCAAACAGTACCCTCCCAACTAACAGCATCAGTATGGCAGCCACGAACGAAATCAAGAAGTACGGGATGATCTTCCCCACGATCAATTCGACCGGCCTTATCGGTGAAACCATGATCTGTTCCATCGTCCCGCGCTCCTTCTCCCGCGCCACGGAGAGGGCCGTGGAGACTACCGTCGTAATCATCAGAATAACCCCGATGAGCCCTGGCACGAGAAACATCGCTGTTTTCAGCTCGGGATTGTACCACACACGAGGACGAAGATCGATCGGATCAAGAGAGATTGTAAGACCTCTCCGTTCCATCCGTCGGAGGATGCGCTTGTTCGAATAGTCATGGGTAATTGCTCGAATGTATCCGAGTGCGGTCATCGCAGTGTTGGAGTTGGAGCCGTCCACGAACAATTGCACCTTCACATCTTCACCCTTCGCCAAAGACATCGAGAAAAACGTCGGTATCACGAGAACCACGACCGCATCGCCGCGATCGATCAGCCCCTGAATTTCGGACTCCTCCATGACACTGTAGACATGTTCAAAATACTCCGAGTGGAAAAACGTTGCAGCAAACGTCCGACTCGCAGCGGATCGCTCCTGATCATACACAGCCATCGCAAGATTCTTGACGTCGAAATCCAAAGCGTACCCGTACAGGATCAGCAGGAACGCGGGGACAAGGAGCATCACACCGAGTGTACGCTTGTCTCGGCCGATCTGGCGAAATTCTTTCTTGACAATTGGCCAGACACTAACGCCCACAGTCATGGAATACCTCATTCATCGAGTCGAATCTCCCGTCTGCCTGCGGCTATCCTCCGAGGCGATAAGATGGAGAAAAACATCTTCCAGGGAAGGGGAGATGGTTTGAACTGAGTGCACATCAATATCCTGTGACGAGAGGGTCCGCCGGATCCGCCGTTCGGCATCGCGGATTCCACTAACGCTGATGTGCATTGCTGTCCCGAAGATCGACGTCTCGGCGACCCATGGCTGATCCTGGAGAATTTCCATACCCTCTACGATACGCGTGCCCCGGATTTCAAAGATCTGATACTCGCTCAGCTGCTCTTTCAGCTTCCGCGGACTCCCTTGAGAGATCAGCCGGCCAGCATAGATCAGCCCGATAGTATTGCAGTACTCCGCCTCATCAAGATAGTGCGTCGTTACAAAAATGGTTGTGCCACGTTGTGACATCTCGTGTATGAGGTTCCAAAAGCTTCGTCGTGACACGGGGCTAACGCCTGCCGTTGGTTCATCGAGAAATATGACTTCCGGCTCGTGGAGCATCGCACATCCAAGGGCCAGCCGCTGCTTCCAACCTCCAGCGAGATCACGGGTCATCATCTGCTCTTTTCCTGTAAGGCCCGCCATCCCGAGCACCCACTCTTTTCGCTGCTCGAGCGGCGCATTCGACAGCCCATAAATGCCCCCATAGAACAAGATATTCTCTTCGACCGTAAGATCTTCGTACAGCGAGAATCGTTGGGACATATATCCTATATGTTCCTTCACACTCTCAGACTCTCGCCGGACATCAAAACCAGCGACAATGGCTGTTCCGGAACTGGGCATGAGGAGCCCACAGAGCATTCGGATCGTGGTTGACTTGCCTGCACCGTTCGGTCCGAGAAATCCATAGATCTCTCCCTTTCGGACGTGAAAACTTATCCCGTCGACAGCAACAAACTTGCCGAAACGTTTGCTCAGATTGCTCACCACAATAGCTTCTTTGTCCACGTCACCCTCCGATTGACCTGGCCAGAGATGCGACCGCAATCCGATAGTCGATTTCTGCATGCGTCTGATTCAACTTTGCCTGCAGCAAAGCCACTTCGGCATCGAGCAGTTCAGTATTGGATACCAGATTTTCGCGGAACTTGTATTGCGTTATGCGATAATTCTCTCGCGCCTGCCCCTGTCCTTCCCTCGCAACCTCGACCTTGTCCTCTTCCTCCAGGAGCTTGAAGTAACTCTCCGAGACGTCCAGCTTCACGAGATCCCTCGCTTGATCGGACATCAGGCGAGCCTGCTCGAGTTTCGCTCTGGCCTCAGAAGCCTCACCTGCAGTATTGAACCAATCCCACAGGGTAAACTCGACCGTCACAGCTACGTCCCAGGTATCCCTCCAATCATCCTTGATCGGCTGCACGCGAGGATTCGGGCGGGCATAATCGTAGTTCGCCTGTAGATACACCTGTGGGAACCACCCTCCTCTTGTAGCGCTCAAATTCGCATCCAGCATCTTGACATGAAACTCCGTCGACCGCAAATCCGAACGTTGCTCGAGGGCCCGCGATATGAGCACTGGCAATTCAGCGATAGCCGCAACCGCTCCGGTTGGCCTCTCAATCGGATTGATTTTCGTTTCGAGCGGAAGCGTGAGGAGGTTGTTTAAGTGAAGGATCGCCAGGCGAATACGGTTCTTGGCTTCAATGTGTTTCAGCTGGACTTCGGAAAGCTGCACCCGGACTTTTAGCACCGCATTAGCTGTTGCCATTCCGACCCCCGCAAAATTCTGGACGTCAGTAAGGTGCTCGGTAATCTGCTTGATCGTTTCACTGATGACTACCTCAGTTTCGATCGCTCGATACAAATTCCAATACGCACGAGTCACATTGAACACAACCTCAGAATTTACATGATGGCTCTCTTCTCGAGCAGCGTCAGATCCATACTTTGCCGATTTAGAGAGGTTCGATAGCCGAAGTCCCGTGAAGATCGGCTGAGTGAGGGTCAGTCGTGTCCTGAAGTTGTTGAGTATTGTCGGAGCGATTGTGATGGGCATCGGGGCAAACGGCGTCGTAAAACTGAACGGTTCGACTTCACTCAATCGCACATACCCTCCCAAGAACCGAACCTTGGGCAACCTACTGGAATGAGCCCGTTGAACTCTCGCATCGGCCTCGTCGATCCGTACCAGTCCGATCACCACCGACCGATTCTTTTCAAGCGCCATCTGAACTGCCTCGTCGAGGCTGAGTTGCATCGCCGGTTCCGATTGGCTCACGAGTAGTGGGGGGACCAGAAAGCATAATAGAGCCAGAGGGAAAAACCTACGCATGACGTACCTCATCCGGTTTTGTCGTTAGGGAGATAAAGACATCTTCGAGAGACGGAATGATTTCTCGATGATCGACTACTTCGATGTGGTGCTTGTCGAGCGATTCCGATATCACCGCCCAGTCCTGTGAAGGATGTTCCAGGGTCAAGTGTAGGCGGTCGCCGAACAACTGCACGTCCTTGACGGGACCGAGAGTCCTGAGCAAATCGTAGGACTCACGAATCCGTGAAGTGATCAACTCCACGATGGTGTAGGGGAACAATCGCTTCACATTTTCGGGGGTATCGCACACAAGAATCTTTCCCTTGTCCATCAGTGCTAGACGATGACAACGCTCTGCCTCGTCGAGATACGGAGTGCTCATGAAAATCGTGATACCTGATTTCAGCAGGTTCGATAGGATCTTCCAGAACTCCCGGCGAGAAAGCGGATCCACACCAGTCGTCGGCTCGTCGAGGAAGATGACGTCAGGTGTGTGGATGAGCGTGCAGGCGAGCGCGAGCTTCTGTTTCATACCTCCCGACAGCTTCTCCGCCAACCGATCTCGGAAAGGGGTCAGTCTCGTGAAGTTGAGCAGTTCTTCTCTTCGCATTCCGAAGTTCTTTGTGCGATGGATTTCGGCAATAAAGTCGATATTCTCGTCGACGGTCAGGTCTCCGTAGAGACTGAACTTTTGAGACAGATATCCGATGCGTGCCTTCGCCTGAGCCAGTTGCGACGGAATATCATAACCGAGAATAGAGATCGTACCGGAAGATTGGCCAACGACGCCGGTAAACATTCGGATGGTCGTTGTCTTTCCAGCGCCGTCCGGGCCGACAAGGCTGAAGATTTCACCTTTGCGAACGGCGAGGTCGATGCCGTCTACAGCGAGCGTATCCGGTTGCCCGGTTACGTGGTATGTTTTTTGAAGACTGCGCGTCTCGACCGCGTATTCCACGCTATTTCTCCTCTCCAGACCGGCCCCCTGCCACAAGCCTGATTGTAGCGTCCGCCGGAATCCCCGATTTGAGCTCATGATCAGGATTATCGACTCTGATCTTTACGCCGAATACGAGCTTGACTCGCTCATCCTTGGTTTGGATGTTCTTCGGAGTGAACTCGGCTTCAGGAGAGATGAACACCACCCGGCCGGAATAAACCTTTTCGGGGTACGCGTCGATCTGCACCTCGGTCGCCTGACGCAACTGAATTTTCGCGACCTCCTGCTCTGGAACGTATATCCAGAGGTCCATCTGGTCGAGATTGGCAACCTTCGCCACCGATGATCCCAAAGTGACCAACTCACCAATCTCCACAAAGCGATGTGTGACCGTTCCTGAAATCGGAGCGGAGATGAAACAATCAGAGATTCTGTTCTTCATGATTTCCACTTGGGCTTTTGCCTGGTTGCGATGTGCTCGTGCCGCGTCGACTTCCTCACGGCGGAGTCCTCTCTTGAGTTTTCGATAGTTCTCCTGGGAGTTTCTGAATTGTGCCTGTGCAACAAGGAATCGTGTTTCGGCATCGTCGACCTGTTTCCTCGTAACGCTATGAGCTTCCAGAAGCTCCTTCATTCGCCGATCATCTTCCTCTGCATTCTTCAGTCGAGCCTGAGACTGACGGAGGATCTGCTCGGCCGCCAGGATGTCTTCTTCCCGAGGACCTTTTCTTGCAATCGCATATTGAGCTTCAGCGGCGGCGAGAGCTGCTTCGGCGTGGCGAAGCTGAAGGACGTAGGCTGTGTGATCAAGAATCATGATGGTATCGCCCGGAGTAACGCTTGAACCCTGTTCGATGTGGAGCTCCAGGACTCGCCCTGTCGCCTCAGCGCTGATCGTAACTTCAGTGGCCTCCAGTGTCCCGGAGGCAGTGACCTCGGCATCATCCTCCGTCGAACATCCGAAGAGCCAAAAGCTGAGAGCCAAGAAGATCAAAACTGTGCTTTTCATAATTCTCCTCGATTGCTCAAACAGAGTTTACCGAGTTCCGTGTACAGACCGATAGTGCTCGCGGGCTTCATTGGTGAGCACCCCCTCGTAAATAATGTTCATAATCGAATGAAGAGCCTGATCAGCGGAGAAAGCAGCTTGTGTGAGAACAAGAGGATTAATTACACCTTCCACTGCACTGAGGAAAGTTAGCAGCAGAACCTGCTGATTGACATCCTCACGGAATACGCCTTCCCGCGCACCCTGCGAGAAAAGGTTTGAAAAGTTTTTCAGGATCGTGTCCCGTCGCATTTCCTCGATGCGCTTCCAGAGGTCGGGAAAGTTTCTCCGCAGATCTTCCAAAAACGGGCGGGAGAATTGCAGGAGTGTCCTCCCCAAGAATTCCAGCAGCATGTTCAGTTTCATGACAAAGTCCGCATCCGCGCTAACGATGTTCGCAACGCCGCTCCGGATCTTGAGAACCGTGCGATCAATGACCTGACCGATCAGTTCCTCCTTACTCGCATAATACTTGTAGAAGGTCTTCTTGCTTATTCCTAGATCCTCGACAAGTTCATCGACAGAAACCTTGGAGAACCCCACGCCCATGAATTTCTCCATCGCCCTTTCCAGGATTCTGTCCTTGGTAGTGTTCGTGTCCATGATCGCTCCTTTACTGCGGAAACGTAATCTGTCTCTTGAGTTTCCAGACTGGTAAAAAAAATCGCGCATTCCACGCGGGACTCCCAGTTCTGGTTCTCTGGAAACTATATTGGTATCTTGCGTCCCCAGTATATGGATCGGAAAACGATTTGTCAAGTCCTTTTTCACACTCGCGGAGGAACTTACAAATCTGTCTAAGATGAGACGAATGAGTACGTCGGCGGACCTCGTGGAGACTTATGGAGGAAATAGCAGGATGGACAAAAAGCGAAAAACCCCCTCGAACTCCATCGAGGGGGTTTGACTGTGGAAGCTGTTTATCTTCCACTCCCCAGGAAACCACTTCAGTGTATTGGAGCCGGCGACTCCCCCGGAGTGCCTTCGGCGTTTAGTACATGTCTCCACCCATCCCGCCGGGCGGCATCGGTGGCATAGCTTTCTCCTTCTCCGGCTTCTCGACGACCACTGCCTCAGTTGTCAGGAGCAAACCGGCCACGCTTGCGGCATTCTCCAGGGCAATCCGTGCGACCTTTGTCGGATCGATGACCCCAGCCTTAGCGAGGTTCTCGTACTTCTCCGTGGAAGCGTTGAACCCGAAGTCATCCTTCCCTTCACTGACTTTATTCACGATGACGGATCCCTCAAGGCCGGCGTTGTTGACAATCCACCTGATCGGCTCCTCGAGTGCCCGCTTGACGATTTCGATGCCGATTCGCTGGTCATCGTTATCGACTTTCACACTATCGAGGTTCGACCTCGCACGAAGGAAGGGCACGCCGCCCCCAGCAATGACGCCCTCCTCCACCGCGGCACGCGTCGCATGGAGTGCATCTTCCACCCGCGCTTTTCGTTCTTTCATCTCGATTTCGGTCGCCGCCCCAACCTTCAGGACAGCCACGCCACCGGAGAGTTTTGCCAATCGCTCCTGCAGCTTCTCCTTGTCGTAGTCCGACGTCGTCTTATCGATCTGCATCTTAATTTCATTAATGCGTTTCTTGATTTCTTCTTTTTTCCCTGCTCCCTCGACGATCGTCGTGTTGTCCTTATCGATCGTAACCTTCTTCGCACTCCCGAGGTACGAGAGCTGAGTGTTTTCAAGTTTGAAGCCCTTCTCCTCCGATATCACCGTCCCGTTGGTGAGAACCGCGATGTCTTCCAACATTGCTTTTCGGCGGTCGCCAAACCCTGGGGCTTTCACTGCGCAAACGCGAAGCGTCCCCCGCAACTTGTTCACGACGAGCGTCGCGAGCGCCTCGCCCTCTACTTCTTCTGCAATCACGACGATCGGGCGGCCAGCCTGAGCCATCTTTTCGAGAACCGGGAGGAGATCCTTCATCGTGCTGATCTTCTTATCATGGATCAGAATGTACGGATCCTCCTGGACCACTTCCATCGTTTCCGCGTCCGTCACGAAGTAGGGCGATAGGTAACCGCGATCGAACTGCATTCCTTCGACGACCTCCATCGTCGTTTCTGTGCCTTTCGCCTCCTCGACCGTGATCACTCCATCCTTACCCACTTTGTCCATCGCGTTCGCGATCAATTCCCCTATGGCGCTGTCGTTGTTCGCGGAAACCGTGCCAATCTGAGCGATCTCTTTTTTGTCCTCTCCTATGTTTCGGCTCATACTCTTGAGAGTCTCGATGATTCTTTGAACCGCAAGGTCTATGCCTCGCTTCAAGTCCATTGGGTTTGCACCCGAGGTCACGTTCTTCAGACCCTCTCGGAAGATTGCCTGGGCGAGCACAGTCGCGGTTGTCGTACCATCTCCAGCCAC
>JAZGDX010000275.1:0-3343 GCA_036478305.1 Bacteroidota bacterium | reverse complement strand
TCATGATAATCGTGGTCTCCGGGACAAGTACGTCTCTCTACGTTGGGTGGGTGATCTGGATGATATTGGGATTTTTCCTCGGATTGTCGGGGGCTTGGGTCGGCGAGCAGCTGCAGGCGAGAGTTGAAAGCAGGCACAAAAAGAAGAAAGCAACGTAGAGGAGTTGGGGCGCAGAACCAGCGATCCCGGGAGATTGAATCCAAATTTAGCACCGAGTGAGAAGTTGAAGCGGATCGGCATATTGACCGGTGGGGGAGACTGTCCAGGGCTGAATGCGGTCGTCCGCAGCGTCGCCAAGCCGGCGATGAGTTATCATGGATGTGCCGTAGTCGGGATTCTCGACGGTTTCGAAGGGCTGGTTGAAGGACGGATGCGGGAGCTCTCGAGACTGGATGTGTCAGGGATTATCAACGTCGGCGGGACTATTCTGGGCACGTCAAACAGGGGCGATCCCTTCCACTATCCGGAGATGTCTGCCAATGGCATGAACGTCGTCGATGCATCCGGAGAGGCGCGTCGTCATTACCGGGAGTGGGGATTGGATGCTCTGGTCGTTATCGGCGGCGATGGAACGATGAACATCGCTCACAAGTTCAGCGAAATGGGCATGAATGTCGTTGGCGTCCCGAAGACGATCGATAATGACCTCGAGGCGACTGACCAAACGTTCGGCTACGACTCCGCTCTGGCTATCGCGACGGAGGCGATCGATCGTCTCCAGACGACTGCTTCTGCACACAAACGCGTGATGGTCGTTGAGGTCATGGGTCGCTATGCTGGTTGGATTGCTCTCGGGTCCGGCCTTGCTGGTGGGGCAGACATTATTCTTATTCCAGAAATCGCTTTCCGATGGGATAGCGTCTTCCAGCATTGTGTCGAACGGAGCAAGACCGCGAAGTTCACGATCATTTGTGTCGCAGAGGGTGCACGACCGGCAGCCGGTGACCTGGTAGTGAAGGAGAAGGATGTGAAGCGAACTGATCCTGTGCGCCTCGGTGGCATCGGAGACCTGGTGGCAAAAAAAGTTACTGACGAAACAGATCTGGAGACGCGGGTGACCGTCCTTGGTCACTTACAGCGAGGAGGGGCCCCTTCACCCTTTGATCGGATCCTGGCAACCAAGTTTGGGTCGTTGGCGACTCAGCTGGCGGCTGAAGGGAAGTTCGGTCGTATGGTCAGTTTGCGAGGTATTGAGATCGTTCCGGTGGCCCTGAAGGATGCGATCAAGCGGCAGCGGCTGGTACCTCCCGACCATCAGATGATCTACGCGGCTCGGGCGGTCGGAACTTCGTTTGGAGACTGACGAACAGGAGTGGTGCCGCGAGGCAAGAAGAATATCTTGATTGCAGGAGTCCCCGGAGTCGGCAAGACCGTACTACTGAGGAACGTTCTTCGTCATCTTGGAAGTGCTACCACACGGGGGTTCTACACCGAGGAGGTTCGTGAAGGAGCAGTTCGGGTAGGGTTCTCGCTGAGGACAATTGACGGGGAGCTCTTTACGCTAGCCCACGTTACCGCTGTGGTCAGCCGGCATCGCGTCGGCCGGTACAAAGTCGACCTTGAAACATTCGAGCGAGTGGTCGACGAACAATTGAAGGTGCGAAAGGGCGTAACTGTATACATAGTGGATGAAGTCGGGAAAATGGAATGTCTTTCCCCTCTTTTCCGAAGGCGGCTGGAGGAGATCCTGGAGAGCAGTGCTGACGTGATCGCGACAGTTGCAGCGAAGGGAAATGAATTCATCGAAGCGATCAAAAAGCGTGACGATATCACCCTCGTTCACCTCACACGAGAGAATCGAGACGAGGTCCTGAAGGAGGTGTTAGAGTTGGCCGGGGTGGACAAACCGGAAGGGGCGGTGACAACTTAGGATATGATCGATGTGAGTCGAGTCGCTGTCATCACTAAGACAGAATTCCCCGGGCTTTCTCTCATCAAACGTGGCAAGGTCAGGGACATGTACGACCTGGGGGAAGTCGTGCTCATTGTTGCCACAGACCGACTGTCTGCGTTTGACGTCGTGATGCCTCAGGGCATCCCCTGTAAGGGTTTGGTCCTCACGCAGATATCGAGGTATTGGTTCGATGTCATGAGCGACATCGTGCCGAACCATCTAATAACCAGCGATGTCAAGGCTTTTCCAGGAGAATGTCGGCCGTATGAGGAGCAGCTACGGGGTCGCTCGATGCTCGTGACGAAGGCGAAGCCGCTTCCGGTCGAATGCATCACGCGGGGGTATATCAGTGGTTCCGGCTGGAACGAATATAAAGACCGTCGATCCATCTGCGGGATCCAACTTCCTGCGGGGCTTCGAGAATCTGACAGACTGCCACATCCAATATTCACACCATCGACAAAAGCTGAGCCCGGCATCCATGACGAAAACATCTCGTTCGACGACACGGTGAAACTCGTTGGAGCGGACGTGGCCGAACGCGCACGTGAACTCAGCCTCGCGGTGTACCATCGGGCTTGCGCTATCGCGGAGAGCAAGGGCATCATCATCGCGGATACGAAGATGGAATTCGGCTTCTCCTGTGACGGTAAAGCGGACCTCCTCCTGATAGACGAGCTCCTCACACCGGACTCCTCCCGATTCTGGCCACAGGATACGTATGCTCCGGGCAAGCCCCAAGAAAGCTTCGATAAGCAGTATGTCCGCGACTACCTTCTCTCCAACAACTTCAATCGGAAACCGCCCGGACCGATTTTGCCGGATCACGTGGTCGAGACGACCAGTAGGAAATACCTCGAAGCGCTTGAACGACTGACGGGCAAGGGATTGGCGTGATTCGCATTATGAGGGACGGTGTACTCCATTCTTGAACATCCCGCCGACCTTGGGATCGAAGCTCGTGGAAAAACTCTGTCCGAGGCTTTCGAGGAAGCTGCGGTTGGTCTCACTTCCATCATTGTCGACCTGGATTCAGTCAGTGCCATCAACGATCGGACTTTGACGGTGGACGCAGAGGATGCGGAGAGCCTTCTGGTGCGGTGGCTTTCCGAACTGCTCTACTTGTACGATGGGGAAGGCTTTTTGACCAAGGAAGTGGATATCCAGCAATTTTCACGAACGCGGCTGAAAGCAAATCTTCGAGGCGACACGTACGTTGAAGGAAAACATCGCACGAGGCTCGACGTGAAGGCAGTCACATACCACCAGCTGGAGATTCAGGAAGTTCCTGGTGGCTGGTATGTTCGTGTGTACCTCGATATTTGAGGGAGGTGCGCAGATGGCAAAATATCAGAAGATAGACGACTATCGGTATCTTGTGCCCAAATCCCACAGGGCGGGAATGCTGATTGATGGTTTGATCTATGCGAACGAAGAGTTGATCCGGCA
>JAZGDX010000274.1:0-2377 GCA_036478305.1 Bacteroidota bacterium | reverse complement strand
CACTCTTCTGCTATACTCAGGTAGCGTTCCGGTTGCTGCATGCTTCCCACAACCGAGTGAATCTCGTTCCTGGCCATTGTCCGGGCATTCTCGTCACTGCGCACCAGGCCCCACACCTCGTGACCTGCACGGCGATAGGCCAACGCAACGTTGAAGCCAATGTATCCGGTGGCTCCGGTTAGGAAAATTTTCATACCGACTCCTTTCGGGCTACAACTTTCGCATACTTCGGTGAGGAGACTCCTCGGACCAGCAGGAAATGAGCGAGCGTCGGAGAGTTCTTAATCTCAGAAGTTAACCGCTACTGCGCAGAATATTGGCTGATCTAGTGATTTGAGCGACATGATGATCATCGTGTTCTGCCACGAAATAAGCCCAGTCAACGGTCCGCATTGGTTTCTTCAACCGAGGATGAACGGATGATCTTGCGACCTCTTCTTCATCCAGTTCTTCAAGTTTCTGCACGAGGCCCGAACGACGCTTACGAAAGTCCCTCAACAGGATCTGCATCGAGTTTGAGTTATGATTCGATTCGTGCGTTTTCTGATTTTTCATGTCCGCTGGGCTCAGCACCTCGGCATGATTACGAAAATCGGCTAATCTCCTCTCCCCGACTGTCTCCAAATCCAGCAAATGGCCCACATTCTCTTGAATCGACCAGCTGTTGTCCACTCGGACGGTAAGTATTTTTGCGGGCAACCCACTTATGATGTCTTCCAGTCTTGCAGGGGTACCGCGCAAGCGCTCGATGATACACGGGAAGACTTCGACGGGAAAGTCAAAATGAAATTCCCGTTCAATCCATTTTATCTTCTTGATCATATGAATCCTCTAAAAAGAGTAACATCGGTGATCCTTGAAAGGGTCGGTTCCATACAACGTTGGCATATTCAAAGCCAGGAACCGTTTGCTCGACTCCAACGACGCTACGCAAATTCTGGGAGGTTTGTCGGGGAGAGAATGTCCCCAAAACCTCTGTGAGACAATGGATCGCGATGGCCGGTGATTCCAAGGAACCGAACCATGTTCTCATCGCGTCCTTTTTCCCTTGCCTTCACTGCACCATCTTGTGCGAAAATCTTATCGAGGTCGCCGTGCGTACGAACGTTGTGGAGGTGCCACAGATCGAGATGGTCGGTTTGTAAGTTCTTCAGTAATTGATCAAGGAAACGCATGGAACGGGGGTAGCTTCGGTCGTGTGTCTCTGTGGCAAGGAAACACTTCCTTGCGACGGGTTTTCATCACCCTGCCGATATGGACCTCGCTGATGCCCTTTCCGTATGCGGCGGCAGTCTCGATGTAATTGATCCCGCTGTCAACTGCACGGTTGATGATGGCGACTGCCTCATCAGTGCGTCCTTCCTGTTCCACTTTTCAGAAGTCAACACCGACGAGCGTCGGTTTTGAATCTACTAGAAAATCGATAGCCTCATCCCGTAAGTACGGTCCCGGTTCCCAATACCGATCTCTTCTCCACCGCTGATCCCATCCAGTCCTGATCAGCACAGCTTTGCCCCGGAAATCTACGTCGCTTCTGTCAAGCGAAATCCGGCAGGCTGCTGAGCCGGGTGCATCGAGTATGACTCCGACCAGACCTGCAACCATTTGAAGTGGAACCTGGCTGAGGTCTGCAGCGTCACGGTGGCGATGAAATGGACTGTCGAGGTAGGTGCCTACGTTGCACGACATTTCCATCTTTCCAAGGTAGAACTCTGCTTTGCCTTCATTGCGAGAGCGTGATGCTGTATGGTCAAGAAGGGCTCTAATTCTGGGTCCTGGCTAGCTTGGATAAGCGGGCATTCCATCTTCAAGTGGATGATTCAGTTCGACACACTTCTTCATCGCGGTGACCTTCTTAGAGAGCATGTGTTATTGAGAGTAAGTCTCATGCCAGTTTGATAATTTGCGAAAAGATGACGGACGTAGGTGAGATGTCATTGCTTTGAATGAATCAATCAAGTGTACCAAAGTCCCATCATTATAATACGGATGATCCTGTTATGTATCAAGCAGATTTTATACGTGATACCGTTGAGGTGTGCTGATTGGTCGCACTTGGGGCGCTTGACATTCGGGAAAATTTGCTTTTGATTAATAGATTCGCTGATCTGGGATTGACAGATGAGTAAATTGGTAGATTCTTCCAAGTCGAAAGCCCGAGTGGAGCCAGTGCGTCGAGACGTGACGCTCCTGACTGACGAAGATCTCTTCTTCTTCAACGAGGGGACTCATTATCGGCTCTACGAGAAACTGGGATCACATCCGATGACCGTCGATGATCAGCATGGGACATACTTTGCTATGTGGGCTCCCAACGCCGAGCACGTCGACGTGATAGGGAATTTTAACGGCTGGAATCGCACGAGTCACCCACTGT
>JAZGDX010000273.1:0-7081 GCA_036478305.1 Bacteroidota bacterium | reverse complement strand
CTCCCGAGAAAACGTTCGAATACATGAAAGGAGTGGTTCCGAAGGGCCGCGCGTATTCCTTCCACACGAACTTGATTCGCTTTGGCCGGACGGTCTGTAAATCTCAGAATCCCCGTTGCGGAATCTGTCCCCTCTATAGTGAGTGCAAGTGGGCGGAAAAATCGAAGTTCGCGGCGAGATTGAGGTCAACACAGCGGGTCGCTGATGCCGACTTCATGCTGCTGGATAACGTCTGACTGGTGTTGGCCAATCTGTCCGGGAACAGATGGTAGAAACTTTTCGATCCGAAGTCTTGGAGACAAGACTCTCCGAAGGAGCAACTTCGTCGCCGCGAAGCGGCCCACGAAGTGGCGGCCTCGCCGCACTTCGTGGCACTTGGTGGCACTTGGTCAGACGTACCGTCCGGAAGTCAGCCAATCGAACCACGACTCTGAGGGCTCCGGGTTCGTAGGTTGAATGGTGCATCCATGTGAAAATTTTTTTCGATGACTCTGTGCTCATAGCCACCCGGGAAATGGGTCATTGCAATAGTAGCTCTACTTTCCTATATTTCGAGCCGTACTTTCCGCCAAAGGATCATTTGCCGTGCAATTGGACCCAACTGAAATACGGCGCATTCTTGTCATTAAGCTGCGCGCGATCGGTGACGTTCTCCTCTCCACGATTGTAACAAAAAATCTTCGGACTTTTTTCCCCGCTGCAAAAATCGATTTCCTCACCGAGCGCGCAAGTCGCGGCGTCCTCGCAGGAAACAAGTACGTCGACGAGATTATCGTGTTCGAACCCTCACCGTTGAACAGTCTAAGAATCCTGAGTGAGATCCGGAGGAGAAATTATGAACTCGTGATCGACCTCTTCGGCAACCCTCGCAGCGCGGTTATGACCGTTGCGTCCGGCGCGGCGCACCGGGTCGGTTATGCATTTCGTTTGCGTAAGTTTGCCTACAACATCGTCGTACAACCACGGGGGGATTCCGTTCACAATACGGAGTTCAACCTTGATGCGCTCCGGGCCATTGGAATTCAGATCTCGGACCGGAACATTCATTTCCCGCTGAGCCTACAGGCCGATAATTTTGCGACACAGTTTCTCCAGAGTTACCGACTGGATGACAAAATCCTTGTGGCTTTGAATGTCGGTGGAGGCTGGTACACAAAGCGGTGGCGGCTTGAACAGTATGCAGCTCTCGGGAACAGGCTCGTTGAGGAACTAGCTGCGAGCGTAATTCTTCTGTGGGGACCGGGTGAGTATCAGTATGTTGAGAAGTTGAGGTCCTTGATGAAGCACGACGTGATTGTCCCACCGCGGACGGATCTGAAACAACTGGGCGCACTGCTCAAGAAGTGCACATTCCTGGTGACGAACGATTCCGCTCCGATGCACATCGCTGCGGCAGTCGGCACACCGGTGGTGGGTATTTTCGGTCCGACGAGCCCGAAGCTGCAGGGACCGTATGGAGACCATCACGCCGTGGTCCGGAACGAAAGACTCGATTGCCTCGAATGCAACCTGATGAAGTGCCCAATAGGCAACATCTGCATGACTGAGCTTGATGTTGATGAGGTCATGATGGGAGTTGAAAAAGTGTTGGTGAAGATTCGCCACGGAAACCTCTCGCATCTTCGGGTTTAGAATGGCAAAAACACGACGGAAGAGAAGTGCGAACTCCGGTACGCGAAGGAAGAGGGCAGTCGTACGGAGGCCTCCTTTCACCATCCCCGATTGTAAACGGTTTACCGGGTATAAGCCGTGCTTTCCCTATACGACGTGCTACGATAAGTGCGTGGATAACGTCCCCATCGGCACAAGAATCCTTATCGTAAATCTTGACGCCATGGGCCATGTGTTGCAGACCACTGCGTTGCTGCCCGCCATCAAGCGAAAATATCCTCAGAGTCATATCAGTTGGATCACCCTGCACAACACGCACCTTCTCCTCCAGAACATCACCTATCTCGATGCCGTATACGTATGGGAGCCTGAGAGTTGGCTGATCCTCCAGAGCATGAAGTTTGACGTTCTGATGAACGTTGACAAGTCCAGGCGATCCTGCGGATTCGCCATGGCTATGGACGCAAAGAAAAAGCTCGGTTTTGGACTGAACGAGAACGGTGTGATAGTGCCCTTTAACAGGGAAGCCCATGAGAATTATCTCCTGGGTCTGGACGACTCTCGGAAGTTCCGAGCCAACGACAAGCCCGGTGTGCAGATCCTCCATGAGACCTTCGGACTCGAATTTCGTCGCGACGAGTATATCCTGGAGTTAAGCAGCGAGGAAAAAGCCTTCTGTGAAGCGTACAGACGGAAACTCGACATACCAGAAGATCATCTCGTCGTTGGCTTCAACACCGGCTGCTCAACGCTCTACCCGAACAAGAAAATGACGGTCGAGCAGCATGCGGCGTTGATCGGGCGGCTCTCTCAACATGAGGGCCTCACGCTCCTGCTTCTCGGCGGCAAGGAGGACACGGTCCGCAACGCGGAGATTGAGCGCCGAGTAGGCACTCGGATAATCAGCACGCCGACAACGGAAGGTATTCGCCGTGGGATCTGCTATGAGAACGTCTGTGATGTCGTCGTGACCGGGGACTCCTACGGTATGCATCTCGCCGTTGCGCTCAACAAATACGTTATCGTCTGGTTTGGCGTGAGCTCCTGGACGGAGATCGACCTCTATGGACGGGGCGAAAAGCTCATCCCAGAAGGACTGGCTTGCTCCCCCTGTTGGAAGCAGCGGTGTCCGTACAATCTGGAGTGCATTCAGATGATCGATCTGGACAGGATTGTTGGGTTGGTTCTTGCGTACCGCCAATCTAAAAAGTTCGTTCCGAACGAGGTAGCAGTGCCGGACACGACGAGGAACAGAGAGAATTGAATCTTACGCTGCGAACAAAGTTGATCATTCTCACCACGCTGCTCGTGACGATTGTCATGGGCAATGTGACCTACTTTTTCACCATCCGGGAGCTCCACTCCAAGCGGGACGCCGTAGAGTCACAGATTGAGGGAATCGCGCGTAACATAGCCACGATGCAGCTTCTCGATCGACAGGACTGGGGCGTGTATCAGAATTTCATCTCTCAGCTCATGATTTCGAACGATGATATCGTCTACATCGCTGTTTTCGATGACCGCCGGTCGCTCCGTGCTCACGCGCTGAACATCGACCTCATCGACATTGCCAGGAATCGTCCGTTGCCGCGAAGAATGCAGGCCGACATCGTCCGCCGTCTGGACCGAGGCGCTGTTGCGGACGAGAGCAGTGAAGACCTGCGTTCCCATACAGTGAACATTCAAGTCGGTGATCGTGTGCTCGGCAGCGTGCATGTTGGGTTCTCTCTGATCGACATCAACCGTGATCTCCGGCGCGGGATCGTGCAAAATGTGGTTTTGGCCTTAATCTTCCTCGTCGTCTTTAGTCTCCTGTCGACTGTCCTCAGTCGACGGCTCACCAGGCCACTGGAACGACTAAGCATCGCAATGGGAGCAACTGCTGAAGGGAATCTCGAGCAGAAAGTGGGAGTGGAGAGTCGTGATGAGATTGGGCAGCTGGCTCAGACATTCAACGAGATGGTTGAGGGTCTCAGGGAGCGCCGGATTATCGAGAGCTTGGGACACGAGCTGAGCGCTACGTTTCAGTTGGATCTTCTGGCGACTCTGGTCAGGGATCGTTTAAGGGGGGCGATCGGTGCGGCCGAAGCGCGTCTCTATCTCTGTCAGCGAGATGAGCCTGATGTCTATTGCGAGATCTATTCTGGAGATGAAAACGGCGAACCTGCGGGCCGGGTCAGTCTCAATCAGCAAGCACAATCCTATTTGGCTCAAAATATGGACGGGTTCATGGTCGAAGAGGCTCCACCGGCTGTGCAGAAGGCGCTGAGTGGTGGCCAGGTCGGCCTTCGGGAGCTTGCGATTCCTATGTTGGCCAAAGGTCAGCTGTTGGCCCTGCTGTTCTTCACGCTTCCGGGAGGCCTCCAAAGTTTTGACAACAAACGGAAACATTTCGCTGCGACATTGGCCGGTCAGGCGGCCCTGGCGCTGGAAAATGCTCTCCTCTACGACAAACTCCGGGAGCAAGAGCGTCTGAAGCGTGAATTGGAGATTGCGCACGAAGTACAGCACAAGTTGCTGCCGAGAGAAATGCCGGATATCCCGGGTTTCCAGTTCGAAGCTATGTGTCGCTCAGCCCAGGAGGTTGGGGGCGACTACTTCGATTTTTTCCGCCTTGATGATGGGCGCCTCGGTATCGTCATCGCTGACGTTAGTGGCAAAGGGACTTCGGCATCGTTTTACATGGCTGAGATCAAAGGGATGATGTTGACACTGTCGACAATGTACATGTCGCCCAAGGATCTGCTGATTGAACTCAACCGCCGCCTGTATGCGAGTCTCGATCGCAGGGTCTTCGCCACAATGATCTATGGGGTGGTTGATGTGCGCTCCAAGCAGTTCACGTTCGCCCGGGCTGGCCACAGCCCCTTGCTGCGTATCGCGGCAGACGGTCGCTGCGAGATGACGATTCCATCAGGCATCGGGCTTGGGCTCGAATCGGGTGAACTATTTGACCAAAACCTGAAAGAAGAGGCACTCTCTTTGGAGACCGGTGATTTTCTGATCCTATTCACTGATGGCATCACCGATGCAATGAACGCCAGCGGAGAGACCTTCGGTGTGGAGCGGCTTTCGCAAGCTGCCCGGTCGAATAACACCTCTGATGCTGCGAGGATGTGTGAAGGCATTTTCGAGACCGTGGAGAAATTTGTCAACGGAGCCCGCCAGCATGACGACCTCGCAATGGTGATCGTGCAGTGCCGGGACCGGGAGGAGTACGGGAATCGTTAACATATTGGCAGCTTGGGGGCAAAAAAGGCTCCGCCGAAAGGCACATTATTCGAAACTTGCCCGTCCAAATCTCGTAAAAATAGACAGTTTTGAACGCTGAATTCTGTCCACTGTATAACCTATAGGTCAAAGTCTATGAATCATTTTCGAGTCTGTATGGTGTGGTCTGTTATGGCGTTGTTCATCGCGGGCTGCAGCATGGACAAGGATCGGAAGATAAAACTGGCCAGCGGAGAAGCGCAGCAGGAAACCGGTGTTCGGACTGCCGCCAGCGTTCTGCAAGTCTCTCCAGAGGAGCAACGCTCCATCGCCATACTCAATTTTGAGAACAAAACCGGTGACGCCAGTTTAGATTGGCTCCGCCGCGGCCTCGCCGATATGCTTGTCGCTGAGCTCGGCCAATCCCCCTACCTCAACATAGTACCGATGAACCGTCTGAGCGACGTCGCGCAGCGTCTCGGGAAAGAGACTGGTGACGTCGGCGACGTGGCAGTGGCTCAAGTTGTGGCCCGTGATGCACAGGTTGAGATGATACTGTCAGGGCGATTCTACCGGGACGGTACAGACCTTCGAATCGATTCAGACCTCCGTGACGTCGGTACAGGGCAAATCCTTCGCCGGGCAACCGTACGCGGCCCGGGGCTGGAGCGCATTTTTGCCATGGTGGACGAGCTTTCAGAGGAATTGAGGACCAACCTTCGTGGCGACCTTGCCGTGGCGCAACTGGCGGACGTGCACTTGCTTGACATGACCCAATCCGTTGAGGCCTTTCGCTGCTACTCGGAAGGGTTGGATAACCTTGAGAAGCTGCAGTTTGCAGAAGCAGTATCCTGCTTGCGCGAGGCGATTGGATACGACAGCACCTTTGCTGCAGCGTATTTGCGCTTGTCCGGGCTTGGGTCCTGGCTCGGTGGCTCGGAGGTTGGTCGTCATGCGCTTCGTCAGGCGCGCCGTCATGCGGACAAGCTCTCCGCGCCTGACCGAATTCGACTGCGCCTTTTCGAGGCAACTGGTATTGAAGATCGTGTACAGTTGATCCCGGACATGGAGGAGCTATTGCAGTTTTCGCCGTATGACATCGATACCCGTATGCAACTGGCAGGCCTGCTCTTTGGAATGCAAAAGTTCGGCCGTGCCATTGAAGAATACCAGATAATTCTAGACTTAGACCCGGAACGGAAGTTGGCTTACAACCAGCTAGGCTATCTTTTCGCACGTCGGGGCGATTTTACTACAGCGTTGAAGTACCTGGAGAAGTACCAGCAGCTAGCTCCTGATGAACATAATCCTTATGACAGCATGGGAGAAGTGCTGATGTGGTCGGGGCGTTTGGAAGAAGCTGCCGAATACCTGAAAACCGCCCTCACCAAAATGCCGAGTTTCTATCAATCGGCTATGAAGTTGACGGAAATATACAGCGAACTCGGTGATTTTGAACAGGCTCTTGCTTACTCGAAGAAGGCGATGGCCGCGGCCCCGAACGATCACCTCAAGTCGATTTTTTACGGGCAACGAGCCTATTTGTACTGGCGCTTCGGGCGAACCAAGCAAGCCGTGCAGGCTGCCAATCGAGCACTGGAAACCTATCCGGATATGGCAGGCCACGCTCTCCGAGCCGGTATATTGTTCAAGGCGATCGGTGACACTGCGGCTGCCCGCCATGTCTATCGATCGTACTTCGACCGTTATAAGAAAGCAATTGCGAGCGGCCGATCGGACTATCAGCTGATGGGGAGTGGTGCTATGGCTTTCCTTTTAGAAGCCGATTTGCCCCGACTTGAAGTCATCCAAACACTTGAGGAATTTGCGAAAACCCAGGGGCCGACTCTGGAGCGGCAGTTGTGTGTCGCTAGTTTAGGGACCCTATATATGCGTGTGGGGGAGTATCAAAAAGCGAAGCAGTTCCAGCAAGGCATCGGAGAATTCTTCAGCCTCATCGCAAAATTGCCCGCAGGGGGTCGAGGTGCCGGGTGGAAGCACCTGGTCGAAGCAATCCATCTTGAGCCCAAAGGAGATTCACCCGACTACACCATACCTAATCAGCTACTTGAAGTAGCCCAGACCGCGGGAAGGAAAGACTTTGAGTATATTGCGAGGCTCGTCCGAGCTCAGTACCACGGCAAGTACGGACGAGGCGACGAACTTGCGGCGGAATACCGCGATTTGGGGTCCCCGGTTGAGGACGACTGGATGATCATTGGGCCGTTTAAAAATCGTTCGGGCTTCCTTCGAACATTTC
>JAZGDX010000272.1:0-2476 GCA_036478305.1 Bacteroidota bacterium | reverse complement strand
GACATTGACATTCTCGTGAGCACTCGACCGACGGAAGCGAAGAAGACTATGAAACTCTTTACCTCTCATCCTGAGGTCGAACGTGTCCTCGCTGAGGGAGAGACAAAATCCAGCGTTATTCTGAAAGCTGGCATTAATTGTGACCTGCGGGTCGTAAGCGATAGACAATTCCCATTCGCCCTCCACTATTTCACCGGCAGTAAGCAGCACAATATCCGTATGCGGTCCATCGCAAAGGACATGGACATCAAGATGAATGAGTACGGCTTGTTCAAGGGTAAGGCAGAAAAGTTCATATCCTGCAGCGATGAGGAAGAGATCTTCGAGACACTCGGTCTGGTATACGTTCCCCCCGAGCTCCGGGAGGATATGGGCGAAATTGAGGCAGCGCAAAAGACAAAGCTCCCGAAACTTCTCGAGGCGACCGACATCCGGGGGGCGTTTCACTGCCACACGAGCTACAGCGACGGGTTCAATTCCGTCGAGGAAATGTCAAAGGCAGCGCGGGACCTGGGCTGGGAATATCTGGGAATCGCGGATCACAGCAAAATCGCAGCTTACGCCGGTGGTCTCTCTGTGGAAAGAGTAAAACAACAGCATCGAGAGATCGATAGATTGAACAACCGTCACAGTAACTTCCGCATTTTCAAGGGTACCGAAGTCGATATCCTCACCGACGGCTCTCTGGACTGGAGTGATAAAGTCCTGGCGATGTTCGATTACGCCGTGGCCTCTATCCACAGCAAGTTCAAAATGTCCGAAGCTGAGGCGACGAGGCGAATCATCAAGGCCATCAAAAACGATTTTGTTACGATGCTCGGCCACCCGACCGGCCGCCTCCTTCTCTCACGCGATGGCTATCCAGTGAACATGGTTGACGTAATCAACGCTGCTTCGGACTACGGAAAAATCATCGAAATCAACGCGCACCCGTTGCGGCTCGACCTCGACTGGCGGTTGTGCAAGTACGCGAAAGGGAAGGGCGTTAGGGTTTCGATCAACCCTGATGCTCATGGTATCGAAGGACTTCGAGATGTTCTCTATGGGGTCGGAATCGCCCGCAAGGGATGGCTCGAGAAGAGAGATGTCGTCAACACCCGGACTCTGAGAGAAGTCGTCAAGTTGCTGAGGCTTGACAACTAAGGAGGTGATACGATGAGCAGGAGCGGACCTGGCTTCTTGGGTTGGGTCCTGATCGTTCTTGGAGGATTGTTGCTGCTGGACTCGCTTGACGTCGCGGACTTCGGCGACGTTCTGAGCACGTACTGGCCGGTAGTTTTGATCGTCTTCGGTCTGAGTATTATCTGGAGAAGCTTCGGCATTGGAGGGAGGAAGGCCGGGAAGGTCGAGACGGTTTCCGCCGGTTCTGAGCGCATCGAGAGCACAAGCGTGTTCGGCGACGTGAAGCTGGAGGTCGCGTCCCCATCGTTCAAGGGGGGCAGTGTGTCCACGGTAATAGGAGATGTCGAGGTCGACCTGTCCAAGGCATCGCTGGCGAACGGGGAGCAAGTGCTGAAGATCAGCAGTGTGCTCGGTGATGTAAATGTGAGGCTCCCGCGAAAAGTAGCGCACAGCGTTCTTGGTGCCACCCTCATCGGAGAACTGAAGGTGGGCGATCAGCGAAAAAGTGGAATTGCCCAGCAATCCTACCATGTGAGCGATGGGTATGGTCGTTCCAAGAAAAGACTTCGAATTGACTGCAATCAGTTGATCGGAAACTTGTCGGTACGGTAGGAGGTGCTGAGCGGCCACTCACGACAGCAATTTTGCCTTCTCAGTGCGATTCCTTTTGATTGGGAATTTCTCAAAACTACGCTTCCAATGTCCTCATGAGCCTGTATGAAACATTTCAGTTCCCGGCTCCAATCATAAGCTACTGTGTCCTGCATCAGGCTAGAAAAGATGTCAATAGGGCAGAGTATGACCAGACGATGCGCCACCTGCACGAACGTATCAGGGAGCAGTCAGAAAAACTCGCGTGGAAAATCCAAACGGCGCACGACGAGACTCTCGCAAAGACTGTGGAGCTTATCAGTTCCCGTCTGAGACCCTGTCTGCAAACTCCCATCAAGACTGATGAGGAGGAAATTCGGAGGGTGATCCGAGAGGGCCTGGGACAGCTCTCCGGGAGTGGGCTTCAGATCGGTTCGATATGGTCCGCGGAAGGCATGTTTATCTCCCCGAGTTCTGACCATGCCACTATCAAGCGCATGACCAAGGACGGAAGGGAATACTTTGCTTCCCTGGGGTTTCAGACGGATAAAACTGCAGGAAGGATGTACGAATCCATGTTTCTTGTGGAGGGGGGGCTAAATCTTGATGTACTCGAGCATTTCGTTCGTGACCGGCTGGGAATTTACTCCACAACGCATGGTCAACATCTCCTGGAGTTTGAGCACGTTACCTTTTCCAGTTTCAATCTGGTGTTCCTCCGTGGGAATCTCACAGCTCTTCCCGTGGGCGGTGTGGAGATGGT
>JAZGDX010000271.1:0-7063 GCA_036478305.1 Bacteroidota bacterium | reverse complement strand
CGGTCGTTGGGCTGGGACCGCAAATCGAAAGAGGGATATACCTCGGCCGGAAAATTGTTTTCTGACGAATCGTTTGGGCACACCGGATTCACTGGAACTTCGATCTGGGTTGACCCGAAGCGCAATCTGTTCGTGATTCTTCTAACGAATCGCGTGCACCCGACCCGCGCCAACAGGAGAATATTCGGAGTACGCCCTGCGCTGCATGAAGCCGTCATTCGTGCGCTGAGGGTGCAGTGAAAACCTTTCTCTCGTTCTCCTGTTGTGTCGTGTTCGGCGTGAGAGAGACCATCTTGATTTTGTGACCGAATTTTGGTAGTCTTAAACGTTTGCAACATCGTACAATCCCACTACTTCCGCAGCATCGGCACCCGACCAAGTACCTTTAAAACTCTAACGTGACGGGGGTTCTCATGAGTGTTCCGAAATTCAAGAATGAACGGTATACGGATTATAGCAAGAAGGAGAATCGGCAAAAACAGCTCAAGGCCATTGAGGCGATCGAATCTCAGTTTAACACGGAGTACGAACTCATCATCGGTGGCGATGGAGTTCGCACGGGCACAAAGTTCAACTCATACAACCCTTCTGATTCAGACCAAGTGGTTGGGGTGTTTCAGAAAGCGGGCCCTGAGGAGGCTGAGCGAGCGATCGAGGTTGCCTCTGCAAAGTTCGACGAGTGGAAGCGAGTGCCTCCGAAGAAGCGTGCGGAGTACCTTTTCAAGGTGGCAAGAGCGATGCGGCGCCGACGGTTCGAGCTGAATGCCGCCGAGATCATTGAGGTCGGAAAGCCGTGGACTGAGGCCGACGCTGACGTAGCCGAGGCCATCGATTTTTGTGAATTCTATGGAAAGGAAATGCTGCGGCTTTCCGCTGACCAGCCACTCACGAAGATACCGAAAGAGCGAAACGAGTTACGCTACATTCCGCTCGGTCCGGGAGTAGTAATTCCACCGTGGAACTTTCCGCTGGCAATCCTCACGAATATGACCACAGCATCCTTCGTTGCCGGGAATACCGTGGTGTTGAAACCCTCCAGCGACTCACCGCTACTCGGATACAAATTCATGGAGATCCTGAAGGATGTCGGACTACCTGATGGCGTTGTGAATTTTGTAACGGGACCTGGTGTATCGGTTGGTGACACGCTCGTCGCCCATCCGAGCACACGGTTCGTTTCGTTTACGGGTTCGAAGGAGGTTGGCACGCGCATCTACGAGTTGGCGGCCAAGGTTCAACCCGGACAGATCTGGTTGAAGCGAGTCATCGCTGAGATGGGAGGAAAGGACGCCATTATTGTCGATGATCAGACGAACCTGGATGAGGCAATCGGTGGTCTGACGGTATCCGCATTCGGATTCCAGGGTCAGAAATGCTCTGCTTGCTCTCGAGCAATTGTAGTCGAGAAGGTGTACGACAAGGTTGTGAAGTTGCTCTCGAATCGTGCTGATTCGATCACTGTTGGCCGGGCGAAGGATTTGTCCAATTTCATGGGACCGGTGATTAATAAAGGTGCGGAAAAAAAGATCTGTGATTACATTCATACTGCCGAGTCGGAGGGAGGCAGAATCGTCGCGGGTGGCGGCAAAGCGCCTGGAAGAGGTTTCTTCATTCGTCCAACAGTGATTGCCGACGTAGATCCGCTGGCAACGATTGCTCAGGAAGAGATCTTCGGACCGGTGCTCGCTTTGATCAAGGCCAAAGATTTCGACGATGCGCTCGATATTGCCAACGGGACGCTGTTTGGGCTGACGGGTGCTGTGTATACGAGAAGCCGAAAGAAGATCGACAAGGCGAAACGGGTCTTCCACGTCGGCAATTTGTACATTAATCGAAAATGTACTGGTGCGCTCGTCGGTGCGCATCCTTTCGGCGGATTTAACATGTCCGGCACCGACTCAAAAGCCGGCGGACGAGATTATCTCCTCCTGTATACACAGGCAAAAGCGATAGCTGAGAAGATCCAGTAAATCGGGAGACAATGTTAACTTGCCCGATCTGCAACACCGAACATCGCAAAGGAGCCACCCTCTGCAAATTATGCGGTGTGCAGCTTCAAGAACACTCTCCGCACTTTGGGGAGGTTGATTGCAGATGTCCGAACTGCAAAGGAGAAGTCGCGTCAGAGGATCCATTCTGTTTTCGGTGTGGCTCTCTAAAAAACAACAACTTCGTAACGCCCTGCAGGAATCATCGAAATCGAATATCGATCGGTCTCTGCATCCTCTGCCGGAAAGAACTGTGTGAGGAATGTGCGGCTCAGCGGAACAGAAGGATTCGGTGTGAAGACCATTTTGACGTTGAGATTATCGAAGAGTGGGCAGCAGTATTCGACTCGAGCGATGGACTGGAGGTGAGTTTTGTGCGCGAAGTCCTCGACTCCGAGGGGATTCCGTCCCATCCCTACGATAGGGGTGGTACGCACCCCTTTATTCCCCTCGTCATCGGTACTGCGTTCTCGAGGTGGATTGACGAGGGGGGAGTTCTCGTTAAGGTGTTTGTGCCTATGGCGGACTTCCGGCGTTCGGTTGAAATTCTGCAGGACCACGACCTGCTGTTCCTGTACAAGTGCAGTCACTGCGGGCATCGTTTTAGCGAGGATTCAACAGGTCAATGTCCAAAGTGTGACGAGAAGTTTGCAGGCTGAGCAACTGGGCGAGGGTCGAATTCTTCTCCTGTAACCAGATGTGCACATCGGGGGTAGTTGGGAACGCGGACGACGGTTCAGCAAGCCTCGTCATCGTTCGGAGTCAGGTTTGGGATCTACCCTTGAGTTTTCGTAGCAGAAGGAACGGCGATGAAAATCCACGAATATCAGGCGAAGGAAATCCTGAAGAAGTTCAATGTCGCGATTCCGCGGGGAGGCGTCTCGTTCAGCCCGGACGACGCAGTAAAATACGCCACCGAGAATGAAGGAACTGTGTGGGTTGTCAAGGCGCAGATTCACGCGGGGGGCCGCGGTAAAGGCGGTGGCATCAAGCTTGCCCGATCCCTGGATGAAGTGCGGCAACACGCCTCTGCGATCCTAGGTATGAGGCTCATTACGCATCAGACCGGACCTGAAGGGCGTATCGTTCGACGACTGTTGGTCGAGCAGGGCGTGGATATTGCCAGGGAGCTGTACGTCGGCATAACTCTGGATCGTGCTACAGGGCGAAACGTTGTCATGGTATCGACAGAAGGTGGGGTCGAAATCGAAACGGTGGCTTCGGAGAAACCCGGGCTGATCTTGAAGGAGGAGATCGACCCGAAGGTTGGGTTCCTCTCCTACCAGGCGCGCAACCTCGTGTTCGGACTCGGTCTTTCAGGAGATGCGTTTCGGAACGCGGTGCAGTTCCTGCTTGGGTTGTTCCGGGCATATAAAAAAATGGATGCCTCGCTGGCTGAGATAAATCCGCTTGTTCTGACCGTTGACGGCGAAGTGGTCGCACTTGATGCGAAGATGAACTTTGACGACAATGCGCTGTTCCGACATCCTGAAGTCGCCGCGATGCGTGACTTCGACGAAGAGGAGCAGCTTGAAATTGAAGCCTCAAAACATGGCCTGAACTACATCAAGCTTGACGGCAATGTAGGCTGTATGGTAAACGGTGCGGGGCTTGCGATGGCGACAATGGATATCATACAGTTGGCGGGGGGTGAACCGGCGAACTTCCTGGATGTAGGTGGTGGTGCAAAACCCGAGACCATTGCAAACGGATTTCGAATACTGCTTTCGGATGAGAATGTGAAGGCGATTTTGATCAACATATTTGGTGGCATCGTTCGTTGTGACCGCGTCGCGATGGGAGTTGTGGAGGCGGCACGACAGGAGCAGGTACACCTTCCGGTTGTGATTCGGCTGGAAGGAACGAACGCGGAAGAGGCCGCAGAAATTCTCGTGAATTCGGGGCTCCGCTTTGAGATTGCCTCGAGCTTGGAGGATGCGGCAGCGAAAGTAACGGTGGCGATTCTGCCTGGACAGAAATGAGCCAGTGGGAAGACAAATACGAGGCTGTAATCGGTCTCGAGGTTCACGCGCAGCTGCTGACCGATTCGAAAGCATTCTGCACGTGTTCCACTCGATTCGGCAGCGAGCCCAACCACAACGTTTGTCCCGTTTGCCTCGGGATGCCGGGAGTTCTTCCGGTTCTGAACGTACGTGTCGTGGAGTTTGTGATCCGCATGGGTCTCGCGACAAATTGCAGGATCACGACTCGCTCCATCTTTGCGCGAAAAAACTATTTCTATCCGGATCTACCGAAAGGGTATCAAATATCTCAGTATGAGGAACCGATCTGCATCGGAGGGTTCTTGGAGATTGACCTCGATGACGGAAGCCGGAAACGAATTGGAATCACCAGGATCCATATGGAAGAGGATGCCGGTAAATCGATCCATGACATTGATGTTCACACGCTTGTTGATATTAACCGGTGCGGCGTGCCGCTTATCGAGATCGTGAGTGAACCGGAGCTACGGTCTCCCCGTGAGGCATATCTGTATCTCAACAAAATCCGTCAGCTCGTCCGGTACCTAGAAATCTGTGACGGCAATATGGAAGAGGGTAGCCTCCGCTGTGACGCAAACGTCTCCGTGCGGCTGAGGGGAGATACGGAGTTTGGGACGAAGACGGAAGTAAAGAATATGAACTCCTTCCGGAATGTGGAGCGAGCGCTGGTGTCCGAGATCAAGCGGCAGGTTCAGATCCTGGAGGAAGGCGGAGCGGTGGCGCAGGAGACACTGCTCTGGGATGCGAATCTGAATCTAGCTTCCCCGATGCGAACGAAGGAATATGCTCATGATTACCGCTACTTTCCTGATCCTGACCTCGTCCCAGTTGTTGTGGAACAGGCGTGGATCGAGAAGTCGCGCAAAGCGCTGCCGGAATTGCCAACGGAGCGCAGGAATCGATTGATACAGGAGTACGGTCTGCCGCAGTACGATGCCGACGTCTTGACTATGGAGAAAGCGGTGGCAGACTATTATGAAGACGTCATACGCGGTTTGACACGGAAGGACGCAGCTGGCTCGAAGCAGGCAAGCAATTGGGTGATGACCGAGGTTCTTCGAGTGATTGGCGAAAAGAAGATTACCATCTCGGAATTCCCCATCCCTGCTTCTTATCTTTCGAAGCTATTAAACCTGATCAACGAGGGGACTATCAGCGGGAAGATTGCGAAAGAGGTATTCGGTGACATGTTGAATAACCCAGAATCCCCTGAGCGGATCGTTGAGAGAAAAGGTCTCATACAGGTTTCCGATACCGGCGCTATCGAAGAGGTCGTGGTGAAAGTGTTGGAAGAAAACAAGGATCAGGTGGAAAAGTACCTCAGTGGCAAGGACAAAGTATTTGGTTTTTTCGTCGGACAGACGATGCAAGCAACAGCTGGAAAAGCGAATCCGAAAATCGTCAACGAAATTCTCAAGAAGAGACTTAAATCTTTGAGAAAACCGCAGTAGGGTTGGAATGATCCCGAGTGCTTCAGGCTGAATCTGTCTTGGGGAATGGCATGCGTAAGAAAACTATTGCTGGCAATTGGAAGATGTACACGGATATCCACGAGAGCGCAGACCTGGTGAAAGCGCTTAAGGAGAAGGTGCAGAACGCACATTCTGCCCTCGAGGTTGTCCTCTGTCCGCCCTTTACCTCGCTCGTGGTTGTGGGTAGCTTGATCAAGAGCACGAGACTAAAGCTCGGCGCACAGAACATGTACCACGAAGACGAAGGTGCGTATACGGGAGAGGTCTCGGCAAAAATGCTGACGTCGACCGGGTGCCAGTACGTGATCCTCGGCCATTCGGAACGACGTCAGTATTTCCATGAGATGAACGACCTCATCAACTTGAAGGTCAAGAAGGCTCTTGCGATCGGACTCACTCCTATCGTCTGTGTCGGTGAAAGGTTGGACGAGCGTGAAAAAGGCGTTACTGAACGTGTGGTGAGCGCTCAGGTGAAAGGAGTGCTCCGAGACCTTAGAGGATCGGAAATCGAGAAGCTCATCATCGCCTACGAACCCGTGTGGGCGATCGGAACGGGAAGGAACGCGACTCCCGAACAAGCAGAGGAGGTGCACCAACTGATTCGAAAGCTTGTGGGCCAGCTGAGCAGTTGGGCAGTTGCGGAGAGGCTGATTATCCAGTATGGCGGAAGCGTGAAGCCGGAAAACGCAGAGGACCTGCTGTGCCAACCTAACATCGACGGTGCACTCGTGGGTGGTGCTTCACTCAAGGCAGACTCTTTTGGCGCGATAATCCGAGCAGCCGAGGCAAATCTAGCCTCCTGAGCTGATTATGTCAAGTCTGCGACAGTGTTGACAATTTGTCTTAACAAAAAAGGCTTTCCTGCCTTTCAGTTCCCCACCTGATTTGAGATATTGCACCATCGTCAAGGCAATATCTCCCAACAAGACAATAACTTACGCCGAAATCGACTTTTAGATTGCCTTTACCCCATTTATTTGTTATATTAGTTGGGGTTCTAGCCCCTCCAGAGTGCAAGGATCGCCTTTTCAAGGGTTTGCCGTATTCTCCCACAATTGAACAATCGTGACCATATCCGCACGAGCCGCTTCTCTTTCATCCTGCTTCTTTCCCTATTCTTAGCGGTTAACCTTCCAGGCATGCAAAAATTCTACGAAAATGGGGAGCCTACCCGTCGTGGCCTGGATGGCGGGATCTTCCTCGATACACCCACCAGGACTAAAATTGACCTCGCTGGCACGTGGAGGTACACTCGAGATGGAGAACGAACTTGGAACGTTGTCCAGATCCCCAGCTGCTATGACTTCACGGGTCCGGTGACGTTTGTCCGCTCTTTTAGTGTAGACGAGCATCTGTTGGACGTAGCTGCGTTTAAGCTTGTTGTGTATGGCATCAACTACGAGTGTCAAATCTACATCAATGGTGTGTACGTGGGAAATCATGCTGGCGGCTATACGTCCTTTGTGTTTCCAGTCCCGCAAAACACGCTTCAGGTCGGCCCGGACAACGCAATCAAGGTCATTGTTGACAACACGCTCAATTCACGCGATACGCTGCCACTTCGGCAGCAGGTGTGGGGATGGAGGAACTATGGAGGGAT
>JAZGDX010000270.1:0-2154 GCA_036478305.1 Bacteroidota bacterium | reverse complement strand
TGTTTAGACGTAGTTCCGCTCGCGATCAGACAGTGGGCACCTGAGCAGGCACCGCAGGCAATCGTCACAAAAAGGAACGGCCACACGAGTCCCAGCGCCCTGACAGTATCTCCAGATAAGTTGAATGCCGGTGCGTCGATTGTGATACCTTGCAAACCACTGCCGATAATCCCCACCATCATTCCCGCAAGCCCGATGTACAGGAAATGCACGTTGACAAAGTCTCGGGGTTGAAGAACAACCCAGACCGGCACCCACGCGGCGAGCACCATGTAGACACTCAGGATAAGCATCCACGCCTTGGGGTCGAGTGTAACGGGAACCTGGAAACCGATCAAGACCGCGATGATCGCAATGGCCATCGCAAGCAGGCTCATCACCGGAACGCCCAATCGTTTGCGGTAGAGCAGGAACCCGACTATCGGCGCACAGAGGGTGATGACGACAACGGATGTCGAAGCGATACCTCCGAGTTTGGCGTAGTGCTCTCCATCGATCACCTCGGTCTTGACAAAGGCTTGCTCGGGAGGTAACTGAAGTCCTTCCAGACTGTATGTGGAAGTCAGGGCGATTGCTGCGAGCTGCAAGAAGGCAGCCGTCACCAGTACCCCGAGAAGAAGTGCAAACGAGACAAATAACACAAAGCCCGTATTACCGAGGGTCTTCCGGGCAATTTCTGCGATGGATTTTCCATTCTCACGCGCGCTCACAAAAAGGACGCTAAAATCATGTACTGCTCCGAAGAAAATCACTCCGAGGACGATCCACATCCAGGTCGGTGCCACTCCGTACAAGACTGCCAATGTCGGGCCTACGATCGGACCTGCCGCCGCAATCGAAGCGTAGTGATGGGCAAACAGGATAGCGGGCTTTGTCGGAACATACTCCCTGCCGTCATTAATTGTCGTGGCAGGGGTCGGCCGACCTGCGTCGATTCCGATGAGCTTTGCAATGTATCTTCCATAGAAGCGGTAGCCCAACGCCAGCGCTACGAGTGAAATAATGAGCAAAACTGCGACGTTCATGCTACCCATTCCTTAGAATGCGTGTTTTATGTGATCGATGGATGCCGTGCCCTCGTGGAAATAGATCGCCAGTACGTCAAATCGACATTCCACATCGTCGATTCCGTTCTCAAACAGATAGCCCTCCGCCGCCTTGAGTAGCTGTCGCTGCTTGCGTGGAGTGACCGCTTCCTCGGGTTCCCCGAAAGTTTTACTTCTCCTGCTCTTCACTTCAACAAACACCAAAGCGTCTCCCTCCCGCGCCACGACGTCAACTTCCGCCCTTTCGAAGCGAAAGTTCGTCCGCAGAATTTCGTAACCGCGCTTTCGTAAGTATCGAACAGCAAGGTCCTCACCAGCAGCTCCCACCCGCCGACGGCCGTTCGGTCGCTTCTTGCTCATGGCTTTCTTACCCATCCGCTGCAACGAAATGTCCTGCGATGGAGGCTACAGAGGCCATATTTTCGTATTGCCTCGACGTGCTCACGAGTACCGTAGCCCTTATGTCTTGCAAAATTATACATAGGGAACAGAAGATGGTAATCCTTCATGAGTCGGTCACGCGTGACCTTTGCGACGATTGAAGCCGCTCCGATCGTAAAGGACTGTTCATCTCCCCTGATGATGTTTCGGCCGGGAATATCCTTCGGAAGGAAGAACGTTCCGTCGACGAGAACATATTGAGGCCGGATATGCAAGTTCTCCACGGCGTTCAGCATGGCCTCGACCGTAGCATTCCGAATGTTGATGGCGTCGATTGTCTCGTTGCCGATGATCCCAATCCCCACGCTCAACGCTTCCTGGCAGATGCGACCGAAAAAGGATTCCCGCTTTTTCTCCGACAACTGCTTCGAGTCCTTGACGCCTTCTATGTATGTCCCTTTGGGAAAAACCACCGCCGCCGCCACCACAGGACCAGCCAGCGGTCCGCGGCCCGCTTCGTCAATCCCCGTGATGAGGTCGACACCCTGGTCCCAGATCTCTCGCTCGAACATCAGCAGTCTGTCTGACGAGCGGTCTTGTCGGTTTCGCATAGGGAAAACTCAAAAATCGTTGATGAGTCCGACGTGAATCTTGCCGGTGCTGAATGTGTCCCCCTCACCCATCGCAAAACTCACCCCGATAAGTCCCAACCGCGTCTCGACTCTAA
>JAZGDX010000027.1:0-4943 GCA_036478305.1 Bacteroidota bacterium | reverse complement strand
GCTCAATCTCGGACCTACAACCCGAAATTGCAAGTCAGAATTCATTAAGTAGGGGCGAGGCATGCCTCGCTCCTACTGATTGTACGCGTGCTGGGGAATTTAGAGGCAGTGAAGCTGCTGGTTGCTTCTGAGGACATTTTTTCATATTAAATACACTTTGTATAGCGGATCACCTGCGGCTCGAGCCCAGGCCAACCGCGGATTGCTGGCAAGGCCAACCTACAGCTCTGATCACCCATCATACACCACTAATTACATTAAGGAGACAGTGAAATGACGAGAGGAAATCTCTATTCCTACGGGATCGCTCTGATCCTCATCTTTGCCCTTGGATGCGGCGGAGAGAAGAAGGAAGAGCAAGCGGCAAAACCGGCAGTTACGCCGGCCAAACCGACAGGCATTGGCACCATCGCCGGTACAGTGAACTTCACCGGCAAGGCACCGAGGGCCGCACGACTTCGGATGAATGCTGATCCCGTGTGTCTGAAACAGCACACCGAAACAGTGTACGGACAAGCGGTCGTCGTCAACGACAACGAAACACTCCGGCATGTCCTTGTCTACGTAACAGAAGGTCTTGGCGGAAGGAAATTCGATGCTCCGGAGGAAAAAGTGATCTTCGATCAAAAAGGTTGCATGTACACGCCCCACATGGTTGGCATTCAAGTCGGCCAGGAGTTCGTGGTGAAAAATGGTGACCCCACACTCCACAATGTCCATACGTTATCGAAAGAAAACAAACCGTTTAACATCGCCCAGCCGAAGCAGGGAATGACGTTCACCAGGAAATTCGAGACACCGGAAAGATTTCGGGTGAAATGTGAGGTGCACACCTGGATGAACGCCTACGTCGGCGTTTTCGCCCATCCGTTCTATTCTGTTACCGGCGATGACGGCACCTTCGAGATTGTGGATCTCCCGGCAGGAGAATACACCATAGAGACCTGGCATGAAAAATACGGTGCCCAGACAATGACAGTGACGGTCGGCGCAGCAGAGACAGCAACGGTCGAGTTCACGTATGAAGGCAAAACCGGCGTATAATTAGGACAAGGAGAGTAATGACCTTGGATCAAGGAACAACAGCCGGACACGGGTCACACGACGCTGCCCACGAGCACGAACTCGCGTTTTGGCGGAAATACATTTTCTCCACCGATCATAAGATTATCGGAATCCAGGACGGGTTCACGAGTCTCTTTTTCCTCTTTTTTGGCTTTACGCTGATGATGCTCATGCGATGGCAGCTGGCGTATCCGGGAGAACCGGTTCCTGGGCTTTACTTCATTATTCCAATCGCTGCCATCGGAGGCGCCATTGCGATCGTGACGGCAATCAGACGATCGTATTTGAGTCTTGCGGGAGTGGTGTTCCTCGGCCTTGCCGGCGTCGTTTGGTTCCTGGTAACCGGCGACGAACGAATGCCGGAAGGTATCATGCTGCCGGAGTTCTACAATCAATTGGGCGCGATGCATGGCACCATCATGGTATTCCTAGGTATAGTGCCCCTGGCAGTCGGCGCTTTCGGAAACTACGTGGTGCCCCTGCAAATCGGTGCCCCGGATATGGCGTTCCCGAAGCTCAACATGGTCAGCTACTGGGTGTATTTTGTTGGCGGGCTTGTGATGCTTGGAAGCTTTTTCGTACCAGGTGGTGCTGCGAACTCTGGCTGGACTTCCTACACACCGCTCGCCATCATTGCAACGACTGGACAGACCCTATGGCTCCTGGGGATGGTTTTCATCATCACCTCTTCTCTTCTCGGTTCGATCAATTTTATTACGACCATCGTCCAGTTGCGCGCCAAGGGGTTGTCTTTCATGCGCCTACCCTTCTTCGTCTGGGCTCAGTTCGTGACTGCCTTTCTTTTGCTCCTTGGGTTCCCGCCTCTGGAAGCTGCTGCGGCAATGCAGTTGATGGATCGATTGGTGGGAACGAGTTTTTTCCTCCCGAGCGGTCTCGTCGTCAGTGGCGTTGCGGTCGAGGTGAGCGGTGGCGGGTCTCCGCTTCTCTGGCAGCATCTGTTCTGGTTCCTGGCGCATCCTGAAGTGTACGTTCTCATCCTGCCGGCAATGGGGATTATCGCTGAGGTAATTGCCAACAACACGCGGAAGCCGCTCTGGGGGTACAAATCGATGGTGTATTCGATAATCTTCATCGGATTTATGTCATTCATCGTGTGGGCACATCACATGTTCTTGACGGGGATGGGAACCGTGATCAGTGCTTTCTTCCAGACCACGACGATGATCATCTCGATCCCGTCGGTCGTCATCCTCACAGCCCTCTTCGTTTCTCTCTGGGGTGGTTCCATCCGCTTCAATACACCGATGCTGTTCGCTCTCGCGTTTTTGCCGATGTTCGGAATCGGAGGGCTTACCGGTCTCCCCCTCGGTCTCGCACCGACCGATGTGCCACTACACGACACATACTACGTCATCGGGCATTTCCATTACATCGTTGCTCCAGGGACGATCTTCGCAATGTTTGCAGGCATCTACTACTGGTTCCCGAAAGTGACCGGCCGGAGATTGAACGAAACCCTGGGCAAGATTCATTTCTGGGGCTCGTTCGCCGCTATGAACTTCATCTTCATGCCCATGTTGATTCAGGGATTAGCGGGTGTTTCACGACGACTGTGGGACGGCGGTGCGGAGTTTGCTCACGCGCAAGAAGTTCTGTATCTCAACGAAGTCATGTCAGTCGCTGCCTGGGTGCTGGCAATCTTTCAGCTCCCCTTCATCTTCAATTTCTTCCGGACCATCAGGAAGGGAAAGAAGGTGTCGGAGAACATCTGGGAAGCTACCACGCTCGAGTGGGCTGCAGCTCCTACTCCTCCACCTCACGGAAATTTCGTTGTTATTCCCGAAGTTCATCGCGGACCGTACGAGTACAGCCTCCCAGGCCAGGAAAAAGACTACACACCGCAGAATCAACTGGCAGAAGCTTAAACGCCCATGGAAGAAATTCCGTACACAGCTACCGCTCGACCCGATACCGGAGTGTACAACGCAAAACTCGGCACCTGGTTGTTCCTCGCTTCGGAGGTGATGCTGTTCGGAGCTTTGTTCTCCTCCTACATCCTACTTCGCGTTGGTGCTGCAGAGTGGCCACACGGGGCTGATATTCTCAGCGTTCCTATCGGCACCTTCAATACCCTTGTTCTGATCGCCTCGAGTGTCACGATGGTCATGTCCTGGGCGTCACTGAAGATGAACGATTTTCGGAAGTACAAGATCTTCATGGGATTGACGATCCTGCTCGCTCTGGTGTTTCTCGTCGTAAAGACGTTCGAGTACAACGACAAGTTTTCGCATCATCTTTTCCCTGGCACCAGCACGTTTCTGGCGATCTACTTTACACTAACAGGTTTGCACGCGCTTCACATCATTGGCGGCGTGATCGTGAATTCTTACTTCTGGGGTCCTGGGAGAAGAATGTGGAAGACGGAGCCGGAGCGTTTCACGAATCGAGTGGAAGTGGCAGGATTGTACTGGCATTTCGTCGATCTTGTCTGGATTTTCTTGTTCCCCGTACTCTATCTGCTGTAGGAGATCCACATGAAGAGCGAAACAGCCGAGGACATAAAAAAGCACGTTAGAGTGTACGTAGCTGTGTTTGTGGCCTTGGCAGCGCTGACGTTGATCACCGTAGGTGCTTCCACGCTTCAAGTTAGCACGGGAGTACACATCGCAATCGCCCTGCTCATCGCTGCTGTCAAGGGATCGCTCGTCGCAAGTTATTTCATGCATTTGATCTCTGAGAAGAAGGTGATCTTTGGAGTTCTAATCTTTACGGTATTCTTTTTCGCAGGACTCTTATTCCTCCCCGTTTCTGATTTAAGTCTTCACAGCAGCATGAAGAATGTCCCTTAAGAACTTCCATATTGTGTTCATTAGTCTTTCGATCCTGCTTGCCTTTGGCTTCGGGATTTGGGGAATCAACTCCTATTCAGTTTCCGACAACACGACGCACCTTAGTCTGGGAATTATCTCCATAGTGGTCGGAGTAGGGTTGATCATATACGGAAGGGAAGTCTACCAAAAGTTGAAAAAGATATAGGAGTCCAGACGGCCTGTGAAAACTCTTTCGAGCGTAGTACGCACTCTTCTCGTCCTTGGGATCGTTTCGTTGATCCTCCCTCAATCCACTGCTGCCTGCCCCTACTGCTTCGGGGCCGGTGCTGCAGAATCTTCTATGGCAGACGGTTTGAAGATGGCGATCGCGAGCCTGGTAGGTGTGACCGGGACAGTCCTCGGGGCATTTGCGTTTTTTTTCTTCCGACTCCTGAGACGGTCTGAAGGTGCGCTCGATAGCTCCGAAAAGTCTCAAACCTTGGACTCAAGGAGGTAATTGACACATGAGTAAATACCTGGGGCTGCCGTTCGATGCTTCCGCAAACGGAGTTGAAATCGATAACATGATGGGTTTGGTTCACTGGCTCATGCTGGTTCTCCTCGTCGGATGGGGAGCCTTCTTCATCTACTGCCTTATTCGGTTCCGAAAGTCAAGAAACCCAAAAGCAAATTATGTCGGAGTGAAGAGTCATCTTTCGAGTTACTCGGAAGTGGGCATCGCTATCGTCGAAGGGATCCTGCTCATCGGACTTGCCTTTCCCATTTGGGCAGAGATCAGAACCGAATTCCCGCCCGAAGAAAATTCCACGGTCATCCATGTCGTGGCCGAACAGTTCGCCTGGAACGTCCACTATCCCGGAGATGACGGCGTTTTCGGAAGGAGGGATATCTCGCTCATCACTCCTGAAAATCCCTTAGGGCTCGATCGAAGTGATCCCGACGCAAAGGCTGATATAACGACGATCAACCAGCTGAATCTCCCCGTGAACAAGCCAGTGATCGTTCATCTTACAAGCAAGGATGTTATCCATAGTTTTGGGATCCCGGTCATGCGCGTGAAGCAAGATGTGATCCCCGGCATGACGA
>JAZGDX010000269.1:0-3108 GCA_036478305.1 Bacteroidota bacterium | reverse complement strand
TCGTGTTATACCGGAAGAAACTCCTGGAGTGCTTGGAAGACCATCGTCTGACAGAGGAAGAGGAGCAATACCTACAGGACCTGGCGCTGACCTTCGAGCTGCCGAATGAAGAGTCCAGACGAGTCCGCCTGCAATTGGCAGATGTAGCCATGAAACAGTTCGCTCGCACAGTCCTGGAAGATCAGATTCTGACGGAAGATGAGAGGAAGGATTTCTTCCGACTCGGTCGTTTCCTTGAGTTCCCGGTTGAGCAAATACGAGATTACCTGACGGGAGAGAGCTTGCGCTACTACACTGAATTCTGGGATACAAGTTCGTCAAAGAAAATGCTGGATTCGTCCAAGCACGGCCAACTTGAGGAATTCCAGCAGAACCTCCGAATCAAGCTCGAATCGGATCAGCCGACGGAGCGAGACTACGCGAAGCTAAAGTTGCTATGGATGATCAAGAACGGACTGCTACCGGGAACGCCGTACGGAATTTTCGAAGAATACGATGAGGTGTGTCACTGGCTGCAGAAGTCGGCGCGGTACGAAGAGGATGCGGAGGGGAGCTTTTCGAGCTGTGCTCCGACTCAGGGAGTCCCAGTCGGCAATGAGAGCGTGTACATCGTCGGAAGCTCGAAGGAGCATACGTTCGATTGTTCCCACTTGCGCCCGAAGGCCCAAGGAGAATTTGCCATCACGAGTCGTCGAGTGTGTCATCGGGTTCAGGATCAGTCAGTCGACCTGCCCTTTGAGGCCTTCGTCGATGTTCGGATTTTTCACGAGGGGATTGAGATCCAATGCAATGGTTCTGCAAGGAAGAATTTTTTCGAACTCGATGACGTGGATCTTGCTGCTTCTGTACTTTCCGTAGCTCTCCAACGAATGCACGACCGACTGTCCGTGTCCTAGCGGGATGGACGCCTTTCGAATTCCGTATTGGGATACTTCTTCCTCAGGAGTCGAGCGATCAGAAGAGCCCCGATCGCAATGAGTAGCAATCCCGGAATCACGGGGAGGACCAATCCTATGATCCCGACAACAATCAGGATGCCGCCGATCAGCGACCGGGTGACAATCCGGAGACTTTTCACGCCACGATTCATCTCCAGAAGCTCCCGCGCGAAACCCCCGAGGGATGCAGACAGCTTTTCGGTCTCAGCTCAAGTACCGTCGTACCTTCTCGATGAAGTCGTCGCTGTTTATCGGTTTTGCAACGTACTCGTTGCAACCGATCGCTAGCACCCTTTGCTTGTCCTCCTCCCGAGCGTGCGCCGTGAGTCCGATGATCGGGATGTTTGCTATCTCCTTCGTTGCCCGAATTCGCTTCGTCGCTTCCCAACCGTCGAGAACGGGCATGCTCATGTCCATCAGAACAAGTGAAGGTTTCAATTCCATCACTAGGCGCAGCGCTTCTTCGCCATTCTCCGCTTCGACAAGTTCGATGGAAAGGTCTGCGGATTCGAGCATCCAGCGGATGAGTTCGCGGTTGTCCGCGTTATCCTCCGCCAGCACGACCTTTTTTGGGTCATCCATTTTTCTTCTCTGATAGGAGAGTTGACCGCTCGCCACAGAACCCCACACTCTGATAATAAGAGCATCAGATGTCAAAATCAACGAAAGGATTGAAGATATTCTCTCAGACCGCGGGAGTAGCAATTTCGTCTGTTGATGGCGTTCTTTATCTCTTGACAAATGTTGGCGAAATGAGTATTTTGGGGCAATTCCCACATTCGATCCTTCGGGATCCTGCATCCTGAGTTCCCAGGGTTTCTGAAGCTTCCCGTTTTCCAACGATATGTTAGCCCGCCTGATACGATGACTCTTCTTCGGGGGGGAAGGAGGACGACAATATGAGAAGAAGACTCCCGCGGTTTGAGTGTCGCTTACACCTTTTGCCTGAGACTGACCTAGGGCGTTGGTACGGTTCGATTCAGGTGGACTGTATCACTTGTCAAACTCAGGAATGAGACAATAATTCATGCAGTGGAGGAGGCAATCATGAAGCGAAAGTTTACGTTGATGTTGGCGGAAGATGATGAAACCCAGCGGCTCCTCATACAAGGCGTGTTTGAGGGAGAGGGTTACAAAGTTCTTCCTGCTCCCAGCGTGGAAGATGCGTTGCATGTGCTCGCTAATTACACGCCGGACGTAATCGTCTCGGACGTGAAGATGCGGGAAATGGACAGCTTCATGTTTTTCGATCGTATCCATAATATTGCCAGACTACAGGACATCCCTTTCATCTTTCTCACTGCCCGGAGTGACAGCCAGTCAGTCGGACGCTCTAAGAAGATGGGGGTCGCGGCGTACTTGACGAAATCGTGCGACCTTGATGAGCTCCTGAGCACCGTCCAGCGCCTTGTTTCAATAAGAACGGTAAGCGAATAAGGTTGATTTCTTTTCTTTCTGATAGGGTTGGCACATCGAGTCTCGACATGCTCAGGTTTTCGAGGGATTGTTTTCATTCGTCCCATCTGAACGATTCGAGAGCGGTTGGCTGAAAATGGGTGCATCTATTCGTTGTTCATTAATTCACGTGCAGGTTAACATATAAGGAGATACAATTATGCCTTCCGTACTCATCCGCCACAAGGTTGCGGATTATGCCAAGTGGAAGCATGCGTTCGATGAGCATGGTGCCAAGCGCCAAGCCAGCGGTTCAAAGGGTGGACGCCTCTTCCGCAACGCCGATAACCCCGATGAGGTCATCATTCTGTTGGAGTGGGATGACCTGAGAAATGCTCGCCAGTTTTCTCAATCGCCGGACTTGAAACAGGCAATGCAGCGGGCGGGGGTGGCCGACCAGCCGGACATGTATTTCCTCGACGAGGTCGACAAACCATCCGTGTAGGTTCGGCACGCAGCACCGGGTACCGGGCAGTCAGGGGGTTGAACCGCCTCCTCTGTAGGTATTCTCCACCCTGTGAACTTCTCTCAGTAGCTTCGCTGAGAACCCGGCTCGCCTACTGACTTCTGTCTTGGGTTGTAGGCACCGTCAACCATCGAGATTGAACCCATATGTTTTTTCCGTGAGCTTAGTACACACTAACAAGATCGAAAGGAGCATTTACAATGAGAGCAAAAGCATTTTTCTCTGCTGGGATGGCGCTGGGGGTCCTCT
>JAZGDX010000268.1:0-4404 GCA_036478305.1 Bacteroidota bacterium | reverse complement strand
GATCATAGGAGATTACCATGCATGGTCGGATTGATCCGATTGCCCAGTTCCTGAAGGAACACGAAGAGGCGCTGCGGCATCTCAAGCGGTTGAGAAAAAGTAGCGAAGAACTGATGCGAAACGGATACTCAAAAAAGTTGTTTGATCAGTTCCAGACCGAAGTGGGATTCATCGCTGAAGAGGTAGGAGAACACAATCGCAAGGAGGAGCAAGCGCTGTTCCCGGTCATCGAACACTACGTCGAAGGCCCGACGCAGGTCATGCGTGAAGAGCACAAAGAACTAGAGAGACTGTATCAAAAACTTGTCAAGCACCTCAACGCAATGTTGAAAAACAAGGAGAGCGTTGCCGCTTTGCATGGGATCCATGAAACGACAAAATTAATCGTGCAATTGATGGTTAACCACATTCATAAGGAGAACAGCATTCTGTTTCCGATGGTGCAGAAGTTTCTGAGCAAGGAAGCCTTGCGTGAAGTGGCGCGAAGAATGCTGTAGTTTCCGCAACTATGCTGTCATCCACTGGCCTGGTTCAGGAATTCATGTGGGTGATTGGCAATTCGCTACCGTGACCTTCTTCCAAGCGTTACCTTCATTGTCAGTCGCTCATCGGCCCTCATTACCTCTACTTCGACCTCATCCCCCGGTTTGAAATCCTGCAGAGCGTAAGTGTAATCATAGATGTTCCAAATCTCTTTTCCACCAAATCTCACCATTAAGTCTCCTGGCTTCACGCCCGCTTTGTCTGCCGGACTTCCCGGAGTGACACCGCCGATCTTGTACCCTGCGCCGCTCTCGCTGAAGTCGGGTATGGTCCCAACGTAGGCACGCAATCTTCGCATATTGTCGCCAGTTGGCGGAGGAACTCTCTCGGCCTTCATGAACAACGGTCTTTCAACACGGTTAGCAAGCGATAGCCCGATCGCCTGTACAAACCGGACGATCCGATGCGCATCCTCTGCCCGGATCCCCTGCCAATCGTCCGTCGGACGATGATAGTCCCCATGCAGGTTTGTAAAAAAGAACAGCACTGGTATGTCCACTCCGTAGAAAGAGGCGTGGTCGCTGGGCCCGTAGCCTTCTTCCCTCAACTTCAGGCGAAAGTGCTCCGCTCCACTCGTCTTTCGAACGAGATCCTCCCACATCGGTGAACTTCCTGTCCCGCCGACGATCAGCACGCTGTCCTGAAGCCTGCCGATCATGTCCAGGTTGATCATCCCAATCGTCTGCTCGATCGGAACAATTGGATGCTTGACATAGTGTGCCGATCCGCGCAGCCCTTCTTCTTCTGCCCCAAACGCAATAAACAGGATACTGCGCTTGAGGTCCGATTTGTGCGCCCCGAACCACTGAGCGAGTTCCAGCAACCCCGCCGTGCCCGATGCGTTGTCATCGGCGCCGTTGTGAATGGCAACTGTATCAGGCACCAGGGATCCCTTTCCGCCAAAGCCGAGGTGATCATAGTGGGCGCCGATCACGATAACTTCATCCTTCAGATTCGGATCGCTGCCTTCCAAGAATCCAACTATATTTGCTGTCGTTGCTTTTTTCTCGATGAGTTCAGTACTGACTGTGACCTTCGAACCTGAGAGCACAAAGGATTTTGGCTTCTTTTCTGAATTGAGGAATTCTTGGGCTTCACGCAACGTGGTTTCCATCGGTTTCAACAGAAACTCCGCTACCTTGTTCCTGGCGGTCACTGCAATGATGCCGCCCCGACCACCCACATAGTCGATCCGAAGTCGAACGGGCGTGTCGTCTTTGCCCTCATCGATGTCGAGGGGACCGGTTATGAAGATGATCGCTTTCGCGCCTTTCTCGCGAGCGGTCATCGCCTTCCGTCGGAATGATGAGTACCGATTGAGCTCACTGTGGGGGTCGCTACCCTCAGGCGAAAACCTGAGTACGATGGCAACCTTGCCCTCCACATCAACTCCGTCGTAATCGTCGTAGTTGAGGTCTGGGGCACTGATGCCGTACCCTACGAATACAGCTTCGGCGCTGACACTCCCGTCCTCGGAAAAGGAGAGCGGCGTGAAGTCATCTTGAAGTCGGAGGAGCGTGGAGTCATTGTCTACGGCCAAACTGAGAGCGTTCGCCGGACCAAGCTCGAGGTCAGCGGTAAACTCAAATTCCTGAAAATAGCTTCTAGTATCCCCAGCGTATCGGAGCCCATGTCGTTTGAATTCCTGTTCGATATACTCCGCAGCCATCCTAGCGCCTTCTGTGCCCGCGCGCCGACCTTCGAACTCATCGGAGGCCAGTATTTTTACGTGATTGAGAAATTCTTCGGCGGTAATCTCATCGTAGCGCGGGAAGGAGTATTTCTGACACTGAAATGCGATGAGAAAAAGACTGCCGACAGCGGCAGCAAGAAGGGTCCTCATTCCCATGAGAGCTCCTTTCATTTCAGTGCACTTCGAGGATCTTAATCACTTCTACGATTCTCCCTGTCATGCAGACGCTGGCTAAGTCCGGACGCGGTTTTATCTGAAGTCTGGCGTGGCGACCTTCGACCTGTAGCTTCCTGGACTGATCACCTACAAGTTCGTAGGATTCCCCGGTTTCGGATTGAAACTGCCAGCAACCACCCTCGATTTCGATGCGGTGCATCGTCCCCACGATGGTGAGGACCGTCGTATCTGCTGGCGGTTGTATTTTCTTCGAGGCTGTGCAGCTAATCCAGATGATGAAGGATAGTGGAGCCGCAAGTTTGAGTAGCCAGTTCACTCGTTCCAGTCTGCAATGAAAATGTTCGTTTCCCCACGCGTCTTCGCGTTTCGGTTTGAGGCAAAGACGAGTTTCTTGCCGTCCCGGCTGAACATAGGGAATCCGTCGAATGATTCGTTAAATGTTATCTGTTCCAAACCTGTCCCGTCGAGGTTGATCATGAACAGGTCGAAATTTCTTCCCTTCGGATCGTTCATGTTCGAGGAAAAAATGACCCGTTGACCGTCGGGATGAAAAAAAGGAGCAAAATTTGCAGCGTCGTTGTCCGTTACCTGTACGGTGTTTTTTCCATCGGAATCCATCACAAATATCTCAAGACGCATTGGTCGAATGAGTCCGTCTTCGAGAAGCTGCGCGTAGTCACGAATTTCATGATCGCTTTTGGGGTGGAAGGCCCGATAGACAATCTTTCGACCGTCGAACGAATAAAACGCGCCGCCGTCATAACCCCTCGCGTGGGTAAGCCTCTGGACGTTCGAGCCGTCGAGATCCATGCTGTAGAGCTCGAGATCACCGTCCCGTACCGAAGTGAAGACAATCTTGTCTCCGGTGGGGGAGATTGTTGCTTCCGCATCGTAGCCCGAAGTAGAAGTAAGCTGCTTAAGGGAAGTCCTCTCAATATCGGCAGTAAAGATGTCGAACGATTCATACAGAGCCCATACGTATCCGCGTGAGCGGTCCGGTGGGGGAGGGCACTCGCTCCCCGCGAGGTGAGTCGAGGAGTAGAGAATGCGCGCTCCATCGGGGAAAAAGTAGCTGCAAGTCGTACGACCCTCGCCGGTGCTGAGGAGTCGAACATCGCTTCCATCAAGATTCATCGTGAAGATCTGGTCGCAGTGGAAAGAATCTCGAGTCGATTGGAAGATCAACCTCGACTCATCGAACGAAAAATAGGCTTCCGCGTTCTCACCACCGAATGTCAACTGCGTTACCTCTGATCGATGGGTCTCGCCCCGAAAATGGAGAGTGTCGCAGCCAACCCAGTTTGATGGGTGTGGTGCATTTTCGAGCGAAAAATAGAGAGGAAGGGAGACGATGGAGAGAATAACGTATGCCCGAATTTTCCGTACAAGTTTCATGGCCTCTTTTCAGCGTTGTGGTGACCTTGCCTTACTATCAGACCGTCACGCTGCACTTTGCCGCCGGGATTGTCGGGAAGAACTCCTGCTTCATCCCAAGCAGCACCCGGAGGATTGAGGACTTGTCCGGAGTTCATCGTGAGTGTACTGTCACTACTTCAACGTGGCAATCGTCGACTGCAAGAGTTCAAAATCCTCTGTGTTCGAAACATCGTATTCCATGTCGACATATGCAATCGTCCCATCAGTATCGATCACGAAAACTGTACGCTTATTGTATCCCCACAATTCGTTGTAACTATCGTAAAGACTGGCGACTTCATGGCTGTGGTCGCTGAGCAGCGTGAAGGGTAGTTCGTGATACTTTGCCCACTCATGGTGCGAGAACACATAATCTCCGCTGATCCCAAACACTTCTGCATTGAGCTCCTGGAGGGCAGAAAAATTATCCCGGATTGTGCAGACTTCTTTGGTGCAACCGCTGCTCCAGTCGGCTGGATAAAATGCAAGGATTAGGTACTTCGAGCCGATCTGTTCGGATAAGGTGAGCCCCTCAAAGTCAATCGTGTCGCGAGTCGCATACGGAAGGGTAAAGT
>JAZGDX010000267.1:0-3570 GCA_036478305.1 Bacteroidota bacterium | reverse complement strand
CATCAGAAAGGACAGGCCACGTTTATCTGCCTGGACCGGATACCTCGCTCATCCTCGGGATCCGGAAGTCTTCCAACACCGGGTGTGCACGGCTGGGCGGTTGACCTCGTGCAGTTCGATGAGCGCTACCGTACTGTCTTCAGTTATCTTCTGGATCGAACCCTCGTTGTCGGAAATCTTGATATCGCAAACAGAGTCATCGCAAATAAAGGTACGCTGCAGTGTGTTACCCTTGACGGGGAAGTCGTCACGAGCGCGGGAGTCTTGAAGGGTGGGAGTCTGAATCGAGATAAGGTCGACGCGATCGGGAAGCGCAGTCAGATTGAGGACCTGGAACGCGATCTCCTGGGTCTCAAAAAGGAATTTTCTGAGCTGCAGCAGACGCTCGAGCGCAAAGTCGAAGAGGAGAACGACATTGATTTGAAGGCTGCAAGGGAGAATGTAAAGTTGACCGAACAGAAAGTGACATCGGTCGAGATGCAGATCGCGCAAGCGCAGTTCGAGAAAAGCCGGGCGGTGGAGGTTATTGAGCGGGGCGAAGGTGAGATCGAAACTCTCGAAGGGGAACGAGCTTCACTTCGTCAGGAGATGGAAGGGATCATTCCGGATTTCGAAGAGCTCGAGAGAGAGAAACGAAGCGTCGAAGAAATCTCCACGACTATGGCACGTGAACTCGACGATCTGGAAAAAATCTGGAGTGAGAAATCGCACGTTGTGAACGACCTGCGAACGCAGCGTGTTCGTATCGAGGGTGACGAAACAAACGTTCGACATCAGCTGGAATACGCGCAGAAAACGATAGCGACGCTGGTCGATAGCGCAAAGATGCGTAGCGATGAGATTGTTGAAGCACGCGACGAGATCGAGCGGATTCGTGGTGATGTTGACGAAGATCAACAAATTCACGCTCGATTGAAGTCAGAGCTCGACACTGGCAGGGATGGTCTAAAGGAGATTGAGGGGGAGCTCGGTCGGAAGCGTGGAGAGATCCACGATCTGGAGATACGTATCAAAGACGAGCGGATGCGTCACGACGATTCCTTGAATATGACTTTCGAACTGGAGAAGAAGATATCGGAGCTGAAGTCGAAGGGCGAAAACTTAGGTCAGTTGGCCTATGATGAATTCGAGGTCGAGTTGGAACTGAAGGTGTATCCAGAGGACGACCTCTTTGATTTCTCCGAGGCGCGGGAGGAAGTCAGAGTGCTGAAAGGAAAGCTTCGTTCGCTCGGTCCGATCAATTTTGAGGCGTATGATCAGTACAGGACGGAGAAAGAACGGTCGGATTTTCTCAGGGCACAGCATGACGATTTGAATGAGGCGGAACGGACGTTGCTCGACACGATTGAGGAGATCAACAGCACAGCCCAGAAGAAATTCTTGGATACATTCGGTCTGATCCGTGGGAATTTCATAACGACCTTCAAGAGCCTGTTCGACGAGGGAGACGAGTGCAATTTAAGCCTCGAGGAGGGGATAGATCCTCTGGAGGCCGCTATTGAAATCACTGCGAAGCCGCGTGGAAAGCGACCGACGTCGATTGACTTGCTCTCGGGCGGAGAGAAGACTCTGACGGCGATCGCACTGCTGTTTGCCATCTATCTCGTTAAACCGAGCCCGTTCTGCATCCTGGACGAAGTCGACGCCCCGCTCGATGATTCGAACATCGACCGGTTCACCCGCATCCTCCACAAATTCTGCGACAATACTCAGTTTATCGTAGTGACGCACAACAAGCGCACGATGGAAGCCACCAGTAGGCTGTATGGCGTGACGATGGAGGAGGAAGGAGTTTCCAAGATCGTGTCGGTACGTTTCCAGGATGGCGCCGCTGTACCGACACCTGCTTAGGTGATGCAAAGTAGCCCGGTGGTATTGCGCGTTTTTTGTGATTTTGACGGGACCGTCGCTGTCAATGATGTTGGGGATATATTGGTCCGAACGTTTGGGACGTCCCGTTGCGATGAAATCATCCAGGGATATGAGCTGGGGAAGATAGGAGCGAAGGAGTGTTGGAAGAGGGCATGTGAAACCGTTCGTGATTTGACTCCAGAGCAACTTCACACATTTACTCGCCAGCAGACACTCGATCCGCATTTCTCATCCTTCGTGGATTTTTGTGCAGAGAGAGGAATCCCCTACTTTCTGCTGAGCGACGGCTTCGACGTCTATGTGGAAGAAATACTTCGCCAGCATGGTTTCGTGCCGGGGGGCGATCATGCCCGGGGGGTGCAGTACTTCGCGAACCACCTGGAGTTTGTCAAAGGCGGTCGAGTCGTACCCTCGTTCCCTTACGAGGACGCAGAGTGCGAGGTCTGCGCCAACTGCAAACGCAATCACATCCTCTCCCTTTCTGGGGATGACGATGTCATCGTGTACATCGGGGATGGTCAATCGGACTTTTGTCCAGTCGAGTACGCCGACATCGTTTTTGCAAAGAGGGCCCTCATCGGACACTGTCAGTCTAAGAACATATCATTCTATGAGTTCGAAACGTTCAGGGACGTGATCGATCGTGTTGAAAAGCTCTTGTCACAGAAGCGAATCCGGAAACGATGGCAAGCGACTCTCCGGAGACGGGAAGCTTTTCGTGTAAGGTAGCAGCAGTGCGGGTGAAATGAGGGAACAGTCGGTTCGGTAACAGATGTCAACGTCCATATTCTGTTGAGGACGGCAGATTCGATCCAGATTCTGGCAGGTCACAAATTGAAGCTGGTGGGCGATGATTGAACGAGTCATGATGGTGGCGGGTGAGGCATCAGGCGATCTTCAGGGATCCGGTGTCGTCCGTGAGCTGAAAGCACGGATGCCAACGATTGATGTTTTCGGAGTTGGCGGGGAGAACATGAAACGAGAGGGAATGGAGCTCGTGTATCATGTGAAGGAACTTTCTGTCATGGGGTTTCTGGAGGTGCTCTCAAAGCTCCCCGTGCTCCGGTCTGTTCAGAAAACGCTCGCGGGACTTCTCAGGTACCGGCGACCGGATCTGGTCGTCCTCATCGATTTTCCAGGCTTCAACCTTCGATTGGCTCGACGTGTCAAACAGCACTCGATTCCCGTTCTCTATTACATCAGTCCTCAGGTCTGGGCCTGGGGGAAACGACGCCTGAGCGCAATGAAGGGTGTCGTCGACAAGATGCTGGTAGTGTTTCCGTTCGAGCAGAGGATCTATGAACAGGCTGGAATCCCCGTGGAGTTTGTAGGACATCCGCTGCTTGACGCGATTGAGCAAGACGAAAAAAACAACCTGGACCGAGCGGGATTCTGCCGACGCTACGGGTTCGATGCGTCCAAGCGAATTCTGGGCTTGTTTCCAGGAAGCCGCGAGGTTGAAATCAGGAATCATCTGAGCGTTATGGTGAGGACTGCTCTGCTCCTCCGGGAGAAACACGACCTTGAGGTAGGGGTGGGCCTTGCGGCGACGGTGTCCCCTTCCCTTTATGAGGATCTCCTCGGTGACGAGGGTGAGGTTCGGCTTGTCGAAGGGAACACCTATGGACTGATGCGCCATTCCCATGTGGCTGCGGTTGCCTCCGGTACGGCAACGGTCGAGACAGCGTGCTTTGGCAC
>JAZGDX010000266.1:0-2041 GCA_036478305.1 Bacteroidota bacterium | reverse complement strand
ACTCGAAACTGGACGACTGGATCTTCAACCATGATTACGCCTACGACCTGTTGATCAACCATTTCAAGACGCAATCGCTCAAGGGATTCGGTGTTGAGGACCTAAAACTCGGCGTCATCGCAGCAGGTGCGGTGATGAACTACCTGCAGGACACGCAGAAGGACAACCTTCCGCACATCCGGAAGATTGTCCCCGAGGACATGAGCACATACATGGTCCTGCCCTCCTCCACGCTCCGCAACTTGGAAATCATGTCCTCGCTGGGGGTAGAGGGAAAACACGGGACTCTGCTGTCGATCCTTGACCGAACCCGAACACCGATGGGCGGACGACTTCTCAAGAAATGGCTGACCCGCCCGCTCAAAATACTCGTTCCGATCCTTGAGCGTCAGGAAATGGTATCACAGTTTGCTGCCGATCACGAAACACGCCGGAGTGTCACCGAAGAGTTAGCCGGCATCGGCGACCTGGAGCGATTGATCGCCAGGATATCGACCGGCCGGGCAACACCCAGGGAGGTGGTCTGGCTCAAAGCGATCCTGCAGAAGATCCCGCGCATCAAGGATCTGCTTTCACGAGCGGAGACGCTTTCGAAATCGGGAAATGAGCTGCAGCCACTCGAGGATGTCGTTCAGCTTATCGACCGTGCAATTGTCGAAGATCCGCCAGCAACTCTTTCCGACGGAGGAGTCATTCGAAGAGGATACAGCAGTGAGCTCGACGAGCTTAACGGGATAGCCCACTCTGGAAAGTCGTGGATTGCCAATCTTCAGGTAAAGGAAAGGCAACGCACCCGTATCCCCTCGCTAAAGGTGGGATTCAACAACGTTTTTGGTTACTACATCGAGGTAACGCATACGCATAAGACCAAGGTTCCCGCAGACTACATTCGTAAGCAGACGCTCACAAATGCTGAGCGATATGTCACGCCGGAGCTCAAACAGCACGAAGAAAAGGTGCTCGGTGCAGAGGAAAAAATTCAGACGCTGGAAACCGAGCTTTTTAGTACTGTCCGGGAGAAAGTCGCCCAGAGTACAGAGCTGATACAGGCGAACGCGAATGTACTTGCTTCACTCGATTGCTACACCGCTTTTGCAAACGTGGCAGTCGAATACGAGTTCACCCGTCCTGAGGTCAGCGACTCCATGCGAATCGAGATTGAGGGCGGACGACATCCGGTTATCGAACGGCTCCTACCCCCCGGTGAGCGCTACATACCGAATGACACAGTGCTTGATGACAAGGAGAACCAGATCGTCATCCTGACCGGACCAAACATGAGTGGAAAATCCAGCTATCTCCGGCAGGTGGGTCTCATCGTACTGTTGGCGCAGATGGGCAGCTATGTACCGGCCAGGCATGCACGCATCGGAATCGTGGATAAAATGTACACTCGCGTCGGCGCGATGGACAGCATCGCCACAGGGGAAAGCACGTTTCTTGTCGAAATGAACGAAGCCGCAAATATCGTGAACACCGCGACCCGACGCAGTCTGATCCTACTCGATGAGGTCGGTCGCGGTACCAGCACCTTCGATGGGATCAGCATTGCCTGGGCGCTTACCGAGTACTTGCACGAACGTGTCGGAGCGAAAACGCTTTTTGCTACCCATTATCACGAACTGAATGAGCTTTCCGAGCTCTATTCACGGATCAAGAACTACAAAGTGGATGTCCGCGAGTATGGGGACAAAGTGATTTTTCTTCACAAGGTGGCTCCCGGGTTCGCGGACCACTCGTACGGCATTCAGGTGGCACAGATGGCGGGACTTCCAAGGGAGGTGACGGAACGCGCGAAGCAGATTCTCCGAAATCTCGAGAGCTCCGACCTGACCTTCCACGAGGAAGAGAAATCAAATCAGAGGTCGGAAACCAAGGAACGAAAATCAAAGGCGGCTCGAATTCGCGGTGACGTCCAGCTGACGCTGTTCGAAATGCGGGATGATAAATTGCGGGAGGAGATCAAGAACTTGGATGTAGAGAAGATGACACCATTGGACGCACTGCAGAAGTTAGCGGAATTGAAGAAAACTATCACTGG
>JAZGDX010000265.1:0-11070 GCA_036478305.1 Bacteroidota bacterium | reverse complement strand
AGTTGTTGAAGGTGCTGAAGTCTTAGGCAGCCTGAGGCCGCGGGACCCACTGGCCAACCCCGATTACCAAGGAGATGGTCTGGTTTCAATCGAGATCATCGAGGTCGATGATTAATTTTCCACACAGTAGCGGTACCCTCTCAAAGTTCACAGATCCGTTTCAAGCCTGGGCCCGCAAACTGGATGTTGAAGTCCCCTTCTCCGCTGCACTACGTTGAATTACTAAATGAAAAAACCGACTTAGACGAGAAGGGAGCAGGTCTGCAACTGGTTGTGCAACATCCCGACGGGGCCGACCCTCCGAAAGAGCGGATATGATCCGGACAAGAAGTGTTATTGGAAGTACCCTCGCGGAGGCTCAGCCTCTCGTCTCCCGTAGGACGCGGAACTAAGAATTAGCACAAAAAGAATCAAGTATCAAGATCCCCGGTAACCTGGAACGGCACATTCAGGTTGCCTTTGTTTTTGCGGGTTCATCGCTCCGGTATCCAGTAGTAGGAGCCCGTACTGCACGGGGAGTTTTTGGCGCTTACGGCATGTTATCGACCCATTGTGGGGGACGGAGGGTGTCAAGTCAACGCACAATTAATATTGTCGGATCAGTTGGTTGGGGGCGGATAGTCCTGGGGTGGGGTCTCCGGAGCTCTCAGGAAACTCGTCGCTTTCTTACCATTGTGCGAGGAGTTGAGAGGGGGGGCGAGTACTGGGCCAGGACTCCCACGGATGATGAGTTCGTCGATCATCCCGTCGGCAGAGAAGTCGCCGGAGATGTTGCCCGCCCCGATATATATCCTGCCAATCTCCGACTCGGTGCCTAGGTCCCAGGCATTCATTGAGCCGCCTCCATCGACCCGTGTCCCATCGATGAACAATCTGAGCGGATCGGCAGCGGACGTGTCCCAGACCGCGCGGATGTGCACCCATTCGCCGGCCGACCATAGCGGAGCCTGATAGTCGGCCTGGGTGGTGTGCGCGCTCAAATCGGCTTCGGTCAGGGTGATGCTCAGGCGATCGCCCTCGCTAAGGATCAGGTTCGGTGGGTTATAGACGTTTCCCACGACCAGCATCGTGTGGTCGACATCGTCGGCAGCTGCGTCGTAATTGGGACGGTACCAGAATTCGACTTCGCCTGCGTCGAGCTCGATGTTCTGAGCGCCATCTGTAGCTGCGGGAAAGGTGACGACTTGATGGGCTTCGGTGAAATGCGCGGCGTTTGATGCCTGGCCTGAGAGGAAGTCACTGTCAAGCAGTGTGCTGGTGCCACCGGCGCCAAGGAGGGGTTGAATCACGGCGGGGTTATTGTCGAAGGTAACGTGCAGGAGGATAGGGAGAGGGCTGTCGGTCGAGGGTTCAGCGGTGGCGATGAGACTCTGCGTGCCGCGCACGATGAATAGAGCGGTCACAATCAGGGCGACTAGGCCGCTCAAGACCCATCCCCAGGCGGGTACTCTTCGAAGTCGTTCAACGAACGGTAGGAGGAACGCGGCTTTCGCATCAGCGCTCACACCGGCCTCCGCTTTTTCGTTCGTCAGTCGTTCCGCTTCGGCCTTCCCCGCGGCTGTGCGCTCTGCTTCGGCTTTCTCAGCTGCCAGTCGTTCAGCTTCAGCCTCAGCCTCTTCCCTTGCGGGCTGGGTCTCAGCATGTGCTGTAAGGCTTTCACGTGCTGCAGCTGAAACCCGACGGCTGTCATCCTCCGTCAGGCGCTCCAGCGCGGCGTGGGCCGCCTGGGCCAATCCGGGGTGGGTGCCGCGTAGCAGGCGATCCAACTCACGCACCGCTCCTTCGCGTACCCAAGTGCGGGGGTCGACTATGGACTCCTGCAATTCAGAGGGCAGCTCAACTGCTTTTACCTTCGGATTGGGGTTTCGGGCGATGACGATCTCTCCTTGCACTCCGAATTCCCACTTCTCCGGTTTCTGCTGGGGCGTCTTCTCCACCACTTGGTCGTAGGCGTAGTCGTACAGTTCGTCGAGCGAGATACGCCCGTCCTGGTCACGATCGGCCTCCCCTGTCTCGAGCCCAGTGACAAGGCTCCGGGTGAAAACCGATCGCACGCCCTCTCCCTTGACCGCGTCACCTTCAAAGGCGTATTGCAAAGCGTCGGAAGCGGTCAAAACAACCTTCCCTTGGCCTTTGAAGCGGTCCATGGTGCCAACGGCTTCGTCCGCCTTAGCCGCCATCCCCTCCGCAAAGGCCCCGCTATAGCAACAGTCCAACAGCAATACCTGCCGTCGTGACCGGCTGTCACGCATCACTTCGTTGACGTAGCTAGCCGACAAGGCGGTGGACCGCATTCGCTTCCGCCGAGTTTCAGGGGTGGCGAAGTAGAGCCGGCCATACTCGTCCTTGAGACCGTGGCTGGAAAAGTAAAGCAGCAATAGATCGTCACGTCTTCGATCAACGAAAAAGGACTCGATTGCTTGCCGCAGCACGTGTGAGGGTTCGTTGAGGAGTGTTTGTACCTCAAAGCCGCCAATGTCTGGATCGCCTAGGACACGCCCCAAGGCCTCTGCATCCTGAGCAGGCGCGATCAACTTCTGCAGATCCGGGTCTTGGTATTCGGAACTGCCAATGATGAGGGCAAATCGGTCAGCCATGGGTCAGCGCTTCCCCTACAAAGAGTCCTGAATTGTGTGCTAGACCTGTCCTGCCTGGGTGAGCTTCTCGACCAATGACGCCAACTGCGTTTCGGTCAATTTTCCCTCCGGCGTAAACTCGACTTCTAGCCCGGTGGGCATCTTGATCTTTACGGTACGGCCCTCGTTGCGCCGTGCCCAGTCTCGCAGGAACTCGACCAGTTCCGGAAGAAGGGCGGGCACGAGGGCAAGGGCCAGTGCACCCCAGGTGAAGGGATCCCCTTTTGCAGCTTCCGGCGCGGGTTCTCCAGAAGGGCGGTCAACGGACTCGACCCCCAAATCATGTAAATCGCGCATCAAGCGGCGGGTGAGTTCGTCGAGCCGTTCGGCGTCAGCATCAGTTTCGGCAAGGGTGAGCTGAAGTTCGATTTCAGACGAGACCATTAATGAATTATCTCCAGTTTGGGAGAGGAACTCCCGATAGCGTCTGCTCCTGGTCTACAAGGCCCAGAAACATTGCTGGCCCTATTATTACGCAAAAGGGCCTCGGCAACGCACTATTCTTCGGGCGTTTGGGAGGGACAATACCCATTGAACGAGGCGATTTGGAATAACAAGGGCATGCAGCCGCCCCTAATCGGCGAAAAGCCCATGTGGAATAGAACTAGAATAAACACCTAGTTCGTTCACTCTCCAACTCGACTCGCCTGACAATTCCAGGGTACTACCATGAATTGAGCGAACCCGTGAGTTCAAATCCGACATCGGGTTTACTTTTGTTTTTGGGGCTTCAAACCACCGATTTGACCCCACTTAGCAGCACAAAACCACGCGCGAAGAGAACAGATTCTACATCTGAGCAGTTTCCCTCAAATGAATCTGCGTGGATGAGGTTTGTGCACCCTTCGAGGATTTGGCAAGGATATACTCTTTCCACCTCACACCCAATTTCCACACGCCGGCTAGTGCCGGAGTGGCTTCACATATCCAAGGTATTTGAATTGATCCGCATTAAACGCATACAAAGTGTAGTCCGCGACCTCAAAGCCGTGACGATAGAGACGCTCGAACTCCTCCTCGGAGAGGCGTCGGATGACGGTCTCCATGTTTGCGGCTATATCCGCCTCCTCTGCACTAAGGCAGGATAAGCATTTTTCCGTAATCTCATCGCTCCGTCTTGCGGCTCGAAGAATATCTTTGCACTTGTTACCAATTTGAAGGAATGCACCTGGGTCTTCGTGGTTGATTAGCCGCTCGAGGATTGCCCTCGAGCGCAGCGAGCGGATTTGATCCATCAAGATACCGGTAATAATGCGCTTAAGGGCTTTCGCCCCAGGTCTATAGCCTTCGGTTTTTGATCTTCCAGACGCGTCGCTCACGATCAAGAAATCAATATCAACTCGCCACCCGTCGATGAAATCATGAAGCCCCTCAAGCCCGAGGTTGTCATACACGCCGCCATCCCAGAGGTGGACCTTGGAATATTTAGGAGTGATGGGCCTTGTTTTCCAACGGCGTTGCGCCTCCGGGGCTTCGGATGCCTCTGCATTCTCTCGCCGCTTATCATATTTGAACCAGCTGTGATTGCGGGTGTCCACAGGTAGCGCTCCAATGAGCCCCGGAAAACCCGCCGAGGCTGCCAGAGCACGGCTAAGGGGGAAATCTGTGTCGTAGGTCTGGCCGAAAACATAATCACCCATTCGAAAACCCTCGAACCGCCAATTCTTTCCGGATTCGTAGCACGTAGCATTGATCATCCATCGGGGGCTGTCTGGAAGATCGGATAGTTTCCCGGTGACCCCCCAGGTGTCTTCCATTACCGAAGCCAAAATATCCGCGCGCGCCCTAAGAATGTTCCAGGGCGGCCATAGCGTTCGCCGAATGATCTTCCCTTGTAGATTCTCCTTTGTCAGGAAGGCGTGTGCCTTGGGTACGACCTGGTTGACATACGCCTCGCTCTCAGGCCAACGACCATTGTTAATGGCATGGACCATCCCAATGCACAAGCTTCCTCCTGAAACCGTTGATAAGAAAGTGACTTCCTCCAAGCGCTTCTCCGCTGCCAATCTGGCCAAAACGCCCAAATGAAACACTGTAGCTCGGAAGCCTCCGCCCGAAAGCGCCAATCCTATCTTCATGGGATGAACTCCTCACTGTATCGTTGGGACATAATCTACAGAATCCTGGGGCCCAATTTCATTCGTCGAGCCTCGGGCATGTCCAGAAAGACATCTTTCCCTCACTATCCTCAATGGCATGCATAACGAACGCTTCGACTTTTCCTGTGTGATCAGATGGCTTCTTTGGTCTGTGCGTGGCTGCTGCTGATTTGCAGCTTTACCGCCGCGACGCCCCCAGTCTGGCCAGTCCGCTCCTAAGCTTCGCTCTTTGACTTTCTTGGCGTGTAGGGTGGAAAGACTTCATCTGATGTTCCATTTGATGGTCCACTCAACAAGTCGGCAGGAATCATCGATAAGGCCGCCGAGCACATTTCGCTGGGCGACAGGACCGGTACCCGTGTGTCGCATGTCGGTAGTCGGTGTCTGCTGCTTGATCTGTGGGGCCCGAAAAACGTATCCGTTTCTCAATTTATGCTTGATAGCGAAACTATTCTAGATGACCTCTTATAGATAGAGACTCAATTGGGATTTCGGACGGATAGGGTATTTTTCCATGCTCCAGGCCCTCGGTGCAGCAACTCTCCAGGTCTCCCTACTGCAAAGGCGCAGCATGGTCGGCGACTATGCGGTCGATCTCGTCCAGGGCGTATTTGGCGAGCCTAGTCTGGGCTTTGCGGACCGCGGCTGAGGTCGTATCCAGATCGCCGATCACAAGTATGTTCTCGTCGTTGGTGAGGTTGGCGGGCCGAGTGTAGTTGAAGCTGCCAGCGATGATCACCTGCTCATCCAGAACCATTAGCTTGTGATGCAGCTTGCGAACTCCACCCGCGCCCTTGCGAACAACGAACGCGGGAATGCCTGCAGCGTTCAGAAGCTTTGTTGCTGCCCATTTCTGACCTGCCTGTAGGCCGTCGAAGACGCCCCGGATCGAAGTTCCGGCCTTGAAGACCTGCACCATGACGTCATCGATGCCGGAGGATTTTGCGAACGTGAAGACTGCGAAGTCGATCCGCTTCTTCGCCTTCGCCATCTGTTTCATGATCTCCATCTCGGGGTTGTGGTCAGGTGCGAAGAGGATCTTGATTGGGACATTGCCTACCTGAACCTCTCTGGGCGCAGCCCCCAGGCCTTCACTTTGCCTCCCGAAGCGGCCTTGGCGGATTTCTCGGAACTCCTTGCCATATGTGTTGGCCACCTTGCGGTCGTGGACAATGATCAGGTGGTTGAGGTTGGCGCTTGTTCCAGTGTCGGTGAAGTTGGTGGATCCGGTGAGCACCGCCGAGCCGTCCCGGATAATAAACTTCTGGTGGAAGATGCCCGGGTTGAAGTCGGAGTAAACGGGGATGGCCGAACGCAGGATTGTATTCTGAATCTGCCGGTTCACTTCGTGCTGCCCTAATGGGGCGAAAGGATCGGTGGCAGGCTTGGCCGCGCGCAGGTAATTCATCTCGGTTACCAGGCGGACGCTGACCCCACGCATTCGGGCCTCGACGATTTCCCGAGCGATCTTTACCGAATCCAACTCTTGAACCGCGATGTCGAGCCGTTTCTTAGCGCCCTTGATGAAACCGACGATCGCGCCTTCTAAGTCGTCGGGCGCGCCAACCTGCTGTGGTCCCATGTGAATCTCGACATTGCCGACTTTCTTTGGCATAGAGGCCTCCTAAAAGACACAGAAACGACAAGGCTTGGCGTTGGTTGCACCTCGTTGCCGTCCCACACGGTTCCCCCTTCTTTTAGATTTGAACAGTGCCAACGAGCTTGGGGTTCTCAGCGGCGCACAGTGGGATTTAGCCATCTAACTACCGGAACCGCCCGAACGCCACTTCCAATAAGGTGCTGGAGAGGGTAGTGAGTGCCGGGAGAATGAACTCAGGTCAGAGAGGGAAGATCAACTCCTTATTGTCCATCGCCGGCTCCCACACTGATTCCCCTCTGTCGCCACAATAGCATCAATCCATCTGTCAGTTTGTAGGCTAAGTACGCGATAACTACCGCTCCGACAACGAAAACTTCAAGTTGGAGATGAGGGAAAATCGAGTTGTATAAGTCTTCAAGCAAACGGAAAAGCGGGTTTGATATGTCTAATTCGAAGTTATACGCTTCAGCCTCCGCCAATGTCTTCACAAGCGTTTCCCATACCGCAGTGTCGGATGCAGATTCTATCGATGTTCTGTAAATAGCTTCACCAATCTTGATTAACGAGACTTCGAATTTCGGGTAATTCATTTGGGCCAGAATGAACCTTCCCAATGCAACCAGGCCGAAACTTGATGCGATCGAGAGAACTGCTGCGATTGCCAGGTTCTTGCCCCATCGGGCGTGATCTGTATTCTCATATGGTCCTTCCACGGTTCCCGCTGGCCACGTATTTTCATGCGCTGTTCCAAAAATACGGTTAGCAAGTGGAAGATAGACTTCTTTGTGGTTATTCCAATAGTCATTATGCCCGTTCACAGCTGGGCGAGTCCTTACCTCAATCGGAAGATAGTCTCCGGAATCCTTTTTTACCTCTGTCCTAAATTCCTTAAGTCCATGGAATCCAGCGATATGATCGCTTAGGTTCCAGCAATTGAACCACTTGAATTCTTCGTGAAACCCATTGGGTAATTCTTCAATCGGGCCAAAGCGTTCATTAGGATAGACCGCGCCAAGTGCAGGCGCAGAATGGTAGTAGTAGCCCAGCACGCTGCCTAATGTGACATACGTTTTGATCTTTTCTCGATATTCAACTTCAATATGCTTGAAGAGAACTTCCCAAGTTATCGCGGTGCCGAGCGAGTGTGCGAATACGTGAATGTGCTTACATTTACCGTGAAAATATCGGATATCTGCCTCTACCACGCTGCGCATGCGCTGTGCCTGGGCGGGATCCATCGCATACACACTAACATCTCCTAAACCACCACTCAGTAGCCGGGATAGAAACTGCTCGATTGACTTGCCAAGATCCCCGAGCCCCAATATCGCAATCGACCTGAGAAAGCGTGCAAACACAACAATAGGAAACACTATTGGAAGGCCCCAGAGAATGATCCACCTGTGCGCGGAATTTAGAAGGGTAAAGGCAAATTGCGGCAACTTGATCGGTCTCTTATGAGGCTCACCATAATTAAATTTCTCTATGAAGTAGTCGTCCTCGCCTTCTGGGGGACGCCCCTTCCACCAAAGCAAACCTCGAAGAATGAGAAAAATAACAATACCCACTAACGGCATAATAAGGAAGAACAAGTAATTCAATGGTGATGCCAGAAACGCGAAACCCAATATGAATAAGACCCAGTTTGAGAATCCGGGCAAGGGCTTCCTGAATTTGTGTCTCCAATGGATTTTCGCGAACGATGGCAATGCAATGATAGCCGACACGAGGGCGAGGACTCCTAGGGATGGGAGGGATATTCCGAGAATAAGCGGGGCCTTACCTTCCACTCCAATCACGATCAGAATGAATCCGAAAAAGAACATGAACGAAACTAGATAGCTGAAATAGATCGCTATGAGATCGAAGGCATACGGAATTCCGAGTCTTAAGAGCTTCTGGCCGATGTTCTTCCCAAGAAAATTCGCGAAATACCTGCGAACGAAATTCGTCAATTCGCGGCGAAACGCAAAGGATGCCATTCGCCATTCGCCAAGCAGCGCCTGCAGCGGAGTGGGCGGCTTAAGTTCGGGTTCCCAATAAGATTCTCTGATCCAGATCGTTCGTTTGCCGCTGCTAGTGGATATCTCGGTGAGGTGTAAGTGAGGATCTTGATTGTGCGGGGAAGGTGGGTAATCTGTAATCGTCCGCTGCGTTATGGTTGCGTCCGGATAGATCGCTTGGATCGCCGGCCAAAACCCATTTACGAAGGTGTCTAGCACTTCGTCTGGCTCCTGCAGGCCAGCGCCTTTCACCACAAGGATTAGGTCATCACAGTTCTCGTTCTGCGAGTTGCTTGAGTTCGCTTCCATCTGACTCATGATCTTCTTCTCCGCCTCCTTGTCTTGTCAGAGCTACTTCTTGCTATATTGCATTGGACGCCGATCTCTCCATATCTGAATCTGGAAGAAATCACCCGTGTCTGGGAGATTGGCGCGCAGGTACTAGACCATGAAAGCTTGTCTCCAGAAGTGAGTGCAACGCAGACGATTCTTATCCATCTGACCTCGCTTGCTCAACCAGTTCGCTTCCTCTTCTCCGTTTCAGCAGGATTCTTCCCGGCTGATCTCACGTTGGTAAGCTTCTTTAGCACATCAAACCAAAACGGAGCCCCTTGGGCCGCGGCCAAACCGCTGACCGTCATCCCCAATGCTTTCGTCAGAACGTACCCCCACCCGAGAGGAATGCCTTCAGGAACATCCGCCGGAGCAATACACTCTCCCGCGATACGGATTCCAGGGACTGTCCCTGCGACTTTCATCTGAGGGTTCCATCTGCAGATCTCGCCCTGGTCAATCTCGAGGGGCACCCACCCGATCGGCAAGTCCAGGCCCTTGAGCTCTTCCCTGAAGAAGCTTATCGCCGAGGATGGATCTCTCTGTTCGGCCTGTTCAGGCAGCTCAAACCGCTCCGCCTGTACTATCAATGCCTGACGAAGCGTAGGTTCTCGCCACAGGCGTGTGGTGATCACGATCGAATCTACATTCAGAAGGACTGCGAATAGAAGTCCAATGAAAAACGCGTAGAACTGTCGCCGGCGCTTATACCAGCCACTGACGCGATCCATGGTTTCGTCGAACCAGGTTTCAACATTGGTTCTTGCAAGCGCGAGAGCATTCTCGCCCTCTTTGGCATAAGCATTCGCTCCAGCGATCAAGCTGTTGAGCGCTTGAGCCGCTTCGGGGCTATCGATCGCGCGATTGGCAACACCCCGCACGATTCTACGGAGAGATGTGCTCTCAGCTAGTTCTTCGAGGGCTGGTTCAATGACCGGAAATCTCGCTCTTAGCTCTGCCAGTTTCTTGGTGAGCTGGGCGAGGTAGCCAGGATTGCCCGAGGCAGCTCCTACCAGTTCGATCAACTCAGGTAATGCTTTATCAATTGCGTCCTTCGCCTCTTTCCGAATCTGATTATCGGTCAGCCGTTCGGTCCAGTCTTTGAGTGATTTCTTGATAAATGATTCGTCTGTTCCTGCAGTGGCCAAGACGTCGAACAATGCGAGCGCGAACGTGTTGGCCGGAATGTACGATGGCTTTGTGCCAGACTTTGACAGCGCACGAACCAACTGGTGGTCGAAGAAATCTGTAACAAGGAGCGTATTAGCGTCAATGGACCATCTAAAAGTACGTTTAAGCCAAAGGAAGATTCGCCCTATGATGTTTTTAGTTTCGTCGGGTTCCTCTAACATCCCTTTTATGGCATCCCGAAGATACTTCGCTCTCATGCCGGTAAGCCCTACCAGCCATTCCTGGACAGACATACATGCCAGGGCCAACACAAGCCACGCAAGAACCAGACCGACTGCAACCTCGACTAACTCTTCGATATACATCTTGGACCCCCTATAAGTCTGCCCGCGCGCCTGTTATCCAGCTGGAGCTCGTAACCGTCCCAATTCGAGAGCGCGATGGTGGTGGACTGCTGGCATGCACCCGCTGCCGGCTCACACGTGCACCGAGAACAGCCATGTCCACTTCAGCCGGTGTGCAGCTGTGCGCGTCCATTCTGATCATAGAAAGAACTTTGCCTCGAGCGCCTTTGCTTCAGCTTGCGAATGTGGATTGTGTGACTCAATGTGGTCGCGGACGTCGCAGTACGCGCTAAGGTTTTGCTGCTCGGGGCTCGAGCCAAAGGCGAGGCCTCTGCCAACCTCGCCCTCTTGGTCACTAAAGGGTCGGAAAACCATTGCGGCATAGCCAAAAGCCTATTCGCGCAATCAGGAATGGTTGGCGGCAAAGTTCCGTACCTTTGTACCCTTATCCGTCTTGTCGCCTCGATCAATAAAGCGCCCACGTACCGGTTTCACTCGGGGCCACAGCCTCGCTCAAAGCGCGGTATCCGTGCGTAAGTGGATATATCTCAGGCTTTAAGGAGGCGCAGCGAAATGGCTACTCTGATAATGATTTCTGCATCCTCCACAATCTATGCGAGGCCCCTTCAATGAGTTCGGTTCCCTGGCTACGAATTCAGGAAACAGAAGTCAGGTGATGCGGTTGTCAGGTCGAGAAACGGCCGATGCGGAAGAACGTGAACTTGATGATGCTCCGCGTGAATGACGATTGAAGCGAAGCGGTTCCAATTAGCTCTGAATTCTCGGCGCAGGCCCAATCCCCTCGCTTAACACTATATTTGCTCGGGCTTAATGGAGTCTCAACGGTCCCGATCCGGCGATAGAAGTCGATCGTCTCGGGACTGCAGAGCGCGGCCTCGCGGCTCCGAATAAAGTCTTCAAAAG
>JAZGDX010000264.1:0-12297 GCA_036478305.1 Bacteroidota bacterium | reverse complement strand
ATCAGCAGAACTCTCGAGATTTATCGGCCTTAGTACGAAGGAGATAGAAGGGGATAGCGCTTCAGAAGCTCGTGAGCTGGCGAGACAATTTGGTGTTATTCTCGTTCTCAAGGGTGCGCCGACCGTTGTCGGCGATCCTGAGGGGAACGTGTATGTGAACTCGACAGGGAATCCAGGCATGGCGACGGCCGGAGCGGGTGACGTCCTTTCAGGGATCATAGTCGGATTGTGGGCGCAGGGGCTCGCGCCGCTGGATTCGGCGCTCTGCGGTGTTTACCTTCACGGACTCGCCGGTGATCTTGCGAAAAATGTGTACGGTGAGTACAGCCTGTTGGCAACGGATATTCAAGAATACTATCCTCAAGCCGTCCACGATCTTTCCCGGAGGAGGGGGGAACTGCAGCGTTGACGCATTTCGCCAGGTACCATCTACCTGTGATACTCTGGGCAGTACTCATCCTTTCCGTGTCCTCCATTCCTTCCCGATACCTGATGGATACCGGACTTATTAGGCTCGATAAGCCGATCCACGTGCTCATCTTTTTTGTGCTCGGGTGGCTAGCACAGAGGGCTTTCCTTCATCAGGGTCGGTATCCTCGACTCAGGGAGTACAGCTTGCTTATCTCCTTTTTGTTCGTCCTGGCGTATGGGATCTTTGACGAGTCCCACCAAGCATTCATACCCGGTCGTCAACCAGATGTATTGGACGTCCTTGCAGACGGAGTCGGAGGCCTCTTGTTCGTGTTGGTGGCCTGGTTAGCAGGGGGTAGAGGGTCCGGCCAGAAGGGTAAGTGAGGACCCTCGGGATCACGGAACTCTACGGCCACTGGGTGAGTTAGATATTCAGGTGCGGATGTTGACTATATGTAGTTGAATCGCTATATTAGCCGAAATCACGCTTTCAAAAAGGGGGTTCATTCAATGGCTGTTCGGAAAGTGCCGGACGCAGACCTACGTCTGAAATATCCTCGCGTCTTCGAATTGAGTCTAATAATCGCTCTGGGAGTCATGATCATTTCCTTCCGATTCATACCGATCTATGGGGAAAAGAGCGGACCGCTCAAATACGAGCAGGAACTCGTTCAGGTTGAAGACATAGAGAACACTCGGCAGGAGAATCGTCCGCCTCCGCCACCCCGACCGCCGATTCCGATTGAAGCCCCGAGCGATGAAGTTCTCGACGATATCGATATAATTGACACAGAGCTGGACATTACGGCGGATGTAGCCCCTCCGCCGAGCGATTTTGACGAGGAAACTTATTTTCTCGCTGTTGAGGACATGCCGGATATTATCGGGGGACTCGAGTCCATCCAGCGCAATGTCATCTATCCGGACCTGGCAATTCGAGCCGGCGTTGAGGGCACCGTGTACGTCACGGCGTTCGTTGATGAAAAAGGAATCGTTACGAAGACTGAGATTGCGAAAGGCATCGGTGCAGGCTGCGACGAAGCAGCGTCATGGGCTGTGTCAAAGGCAAGGTTCATTCCCGGCAAGCAGCGAGGGAAGCCCGTGAAGGTGCGAGTCTCGATTCCGATTCGATTCAGGATCAAGTGATCTTACTTTAACCCGGACAGCCTCGAGGGATGGCCAGTCGTTGAGACTTCCGGTTTTGTGATCGGCAAAGATTCGTTTTGCTAAATCGTTGAAAATCTCGATTAGTCGGTCCTAGCATCCGAAGAAGCACCTCTCCAACAGGGCGGGGTGCTATTTTTGTTTCTGAACGGTCCAAAGGGTATGGAACTCGCTCTGATACTCATCACATTGCTCCTCAGCGGCTTCTTCTCCGCTTCCGAAATCGTGTTCGTCGTTGCAAACCGGCTGAAGCTGGAAGTGCGTGCGAGGAAAAGGGTACTCGGGGCACGAACGACTCTCGACCTCGCCAAGAAGCCCGAGCGGTTCCTCTCCACGATTCTCGTCGGTAACAACGTTGCCAACGTCGCTTGCTCTTCACTCTCAGCTGTGTACCTGAAGTACCTCTTCGCTCTTGATGATATTACAGTTCTTTTGATCGTCTCAGGTGCGATCCTCTTCTTTGGCGAGATTATTCCAAAGTCGATTTTCCGAGAGATCGCTGACAGTACAGTCGTGTATTCCGGGCTCTTTCTCAGAGCAGTATACTTCCTGTTGAATCCTCTCGTCCGCGTCTCTTCGTGGGCTTCAGGACTCCTTGTAGGGCTCTTCAAGGTCGAATCATCTCAGGTTTCGAGTTTTTTCACGAAACATGACATGGACTTGATAATAAAAGAAAGTGCTGATGCGGGGCTGGTCAAGCGGGAGGATCGAATGCTCATTTCACGGGTATTTGCGTTGGGAGACCAGCAAGTGCGCGAAGTGATGATGCCAAGGACAGAGATTGTTGCTGTCGGGCAGCGAGCTTCGATGGGGGAGGTTCACGAGCTGTTTGAATCTTCGGGATTTTCCAGGATTCCAGTTTACGATGAGACGCTGGACAGGATTGTCGGAGTGATCCATGCTCGCGACCTGTTCCGAAAACCGAAGTCCATTAAAGAAATCATGCGCGAAATCGAGTTTGTGCCGGAAACGAAGAAAAGCGCCGATCTCCTCCGTGAGTTTCGTGAGCACAAGATGACAATGGCTATCGTGGTCGATGAATTTGGAGGGACCGCGGGGCTCGTGACGCTGGAGGATGTGATCGAAGAAGTGCTCGGGGAGATTCATGATGAGTTTGACGTCGAAAAAATCATGTACCGGAGGCTTGCGGGTGGCGCCTATTTGTTCAGCGGTCGCATCGAAATCGACTTCGTGAACGAAAAATTCGGTCTCAGCATTCCGAAGGCGGATTATGAGACCCTGGCAGGATACGTCATGAGTAAAATTGGAAAAATACCTTCGGAAGGCGAGGAGTACCGCGTTGATCGATTCAAGGTTATCGTGTTGAGGTCATCGAAGACAAAGCTTGAATTGTTGAAGTTGGTGATCCTCCAGTAGCTCTTCGAGTGGTCATCGGCGTATCACCTTGACATTCCGCTGAAAAGTCACTACCTTCTCGATGTAGTTGAAGTTTACTGTACTCCATACAGAGAGAATTGCTCGAGCGGGTCTGCTCGAGACAGCACATGGTGTGGTGGAGACACCGGCCTTTATCCCCGTCGGAACTCAGGGATCTGTGAAAGCCATCGAGCATCGAGAGCTCCTGGAACTCGATGCTCGCATTGTTTTAGGAAACGCGTACCATCTCTTTCTGCGTCCTGGTATTGATCTCATCAAACGTGCCGGCGGCCTTCATCGCTTTATCGGCTGGCAGCGCGCGATACTGACCGATAGCGGAGGCTACCAGGTGTTCAGTCTCGCGCAGCTCCGAACCATCGATGAAAATGGAGTGGCTTTCCGCTCGCATCTCGATGGCTCCCTGCATAGATTTACGCCGGAGTCCGTTGTTGAACTCCAGCGCGGTCTCGGCTCAGACATTATGATGGCGTTGGATGATTGCACGCCGTACCCCAGCGAATATGACTATGCTCAGCGGTCGCATGAATTGACACTTCGGTGGGCTCAGCAGACCCGGGAAGCGTTTGACCGCACGCGGCCGCTCTATGACTTTGAGCAGGCGTTATTTGCCATCGTGCAGGGGAGTGTATTTGAGGACCTGAGACGACGGAGTGCGGAATCGCTGGTGGCTATGGATTTCGATGGCTATGCGATCGGTGGATTGTCTGTCGGCGAACCGGTAGATTTGCTGTACGCAATGGCTGAGGTATGTACCAATCAACTACCTGAGGGGAAACCTCGCTATCTGATGGGTGTGGGAACGCCGGTGAATCTTCTTGAGGCCATCGCTCGCGGCGTCGATATGTTTGACTGCGTTCTTCCCACACGAAACGGACGAAATGGGATGGTTTTCACGAGCGAAGGTGCGCTCAACCTTCGCAACGCTGCATTCAAGGACGATTTCCGTCCCATCGATTCGTTCTGCCACTGCTATGCATGTCGATCATTCTCGAGAGCCTATGTTCGCCATTTAGTGCAGTCTAATGAGATCCTCGGATTGCAGCTAGCGACAATTCACAATCTTTCCTTCTATTTCTGGTTGATGCAAGAGTCGAGAAGGGCGATAAGCGAGCACCGGTTTCATCAGTGGAAGAAAGAGCAGACTGAACGTCTCGAATCGACGCTGGTGACGGAAAACCAGACGTAGTGGACATAAATGCAACATTAATCGGGAGGCAATGTTGACTGGCAAAGAACTTAATTTGATCGGGTTTCTGCAAGCCGGGGATGGCGGTGGGCTCACGAGCACGATCCTGATGTTCGGAGTCATCATTCTCATTTTTTATTTCTTCATCCTCCGACCTCAGCAGAAGCGTCAAAAGGAGCGTCAGAAGCTCCTGGAGTCGCTCAAGAAGGGAGACAAAGTGGTCACTGCCGGCGGGCTCCACGGAACCATCATCGGAATGGAAGAGAAGACAGTTCTCATTCAGGTCACAGACACGGTGAAGCTGAAGGTTGAGAAAGGCTCTGTAACGTCCGTTACACGTGAATCAGGGTGAGACCGGAATAATTCAGCGCAGATTGGAGGTCCTGAGAATGTCTCGGAAAGAAGAGTTCAAGTTTCATTCGATTGAAAACGCGGTAGAGGATCTTCGTCGGGGGAAGATCGTAATCGTTGTCGACGACGAAGATCGAGAAAACGAGGGAGACTTTATCGCGGCTGCCGAGAAAGTGACTCCGGATATCATTAATTTTATGACCAAATTTGGCCGCGGGGTTCTCTCAGCACCGCTGACATCCCAGCGAGCGGAAGAGCTTGGTCTCGTGCCAATGGTCGAGAGCAACACATCTCTCCACGAGACACCGTTCACCGTCTCCGTTGACTACATCCATGGTACCACCACCGGTGTTTCCGCGTCAGATCGTGCTGTGACCGTTCATGCCCTCATCGACCCGAAAACAAAGCGGAGTGATCTTGCGCGTCCTGGACACATCTTCCCGCTGCGTGCGATGGACGGTGGGGTGCTCAGACGCGCGGGCCATACCGAGGCCGTCGTGGACCTTTGCAGACTTGCAGGTCTGTTTCCAGCCGGCGTTCTGTGTGAAATCCTGAATGAGGATGGTTCGATGGCTCGGATACCAGACCTCGTGAAACTTGCGATGCAGTACCAGCTGCGGATTGTCTCTGTCAGGAACCTCATCGAGTACCGAATGCAGCGCGAGCGGCTCATCCAGCGTATCGTCGAAACCAATCTCCCGTCGTTGTACGGTGAGTTTCGGGTCGTGGTGTATCGGAGTGAAACCGACAGCAAGGAGCACATCGCTCTCGTCAAGGGCGTCCTGAGTCCAGACAGACCTACCCTCGTGCGAGTGCACTCTGAATGTTTGACGGGTGACGTATTCGGTTCGTTGCGCTGTGACTGCTATGAGCAACTTATTGCAGCTCTGCAAATGGTAGAGAAGGAGGGATCGGGAGTTGTGCTCTACGTGAGACAGGAGGGACGGGGGATAGGTCTCGTCAACAAGCTCAAAGCCTACAAGCTTCAAGACGAGGGGATGGATACGGTCGAAGCGAACGAAAAACTGGGGTTCCGACCCGATCTGCGTGACTACGGGATCGGTGCCCAGATTCTGCGGGATCTAGGTGTGGGCAAAATGCGGTTAATGACGAACAACCCGAAGAAGGTGGTGGGCCTCCACGGATACGGTCTCGAGATTGTCGAACGCGTCCCTCTGGAGGTCAATCCCAACGAAATCAACGAAAAATACTTGAAAACCAAACGGGACAAACTCGGGCATCTGATCCTTTTTAACCAAAAATAATATTGGCTGAAGCCCGATATTTCTCTTGATTTTGATTCTGGATATCGTTAATTGGGGTAGATATAGCCCCGCAGCGGGTCCCTCAGTATAGCCACCATTCGTTCCCGGATGATGGCTATTTGTTTTTATGTTGTCGAATCCTTGCAGGGTGAAATTCTCGAAGGTACTAGCGAGGTAGAATGATGCCGGGACAGGTTAATGAAAGGATCGTCTACTTGACGCGCGCAAGGCTCGTCGAGCTTGAGAAGGAGCTGCATACGTTGAAGGTCAAAGGAAGAGCGGAGATGGCTCAGCAAATCGCAGACGCCAGGGCATACGGGGACATTTCTGAAAATAGCGAGTACGATGCGGCTAAGCAGGCACAAGAGCTACTCGAGATTCGAATCTCAAAACTCGAGCAGACACTCTCTCGGGTGAGGATCATTAATGAAAAAGACTTGCCGAATGATAAAGTACGCATCTTGTCCGCGGTCAGGTTAAAAGATTTGCATACTGGCGAGGAGTTGACGTACGTGCTGGTTTCACCGGAAGAGGCAGATTTTGAAGAAAACAAAATATCTGTCACCTCGCCCATTGGAAAAGGTCTGATGGGAAAGAAGAAGGGGGAGGCTATCAACATAAAAGCTCCTGCCGGTACCCTCGAGTACCAGATTGTGGAAATCGGGAAGAAGTGAGAGAGGTGCTCCTATCTCTATTTCTAACTTCTCAGCAACTACGGCTGACTCGCTTGATTCCTGCCTCTCAGCAGTGCTCGGTCGAACGAGTGTTCCAATTCTCGATCAGCTGTGTGATGTCTTCTTGTCGACTCATCCGCTCAGAAGTCCCACAACTGAATCCCCATGCCGAAGAATCTTGAGGTGAAAATTCCGGTCGAGACGATTGATGGTTTGAATGACCGTCTGCGTCTGCTGGGGGCTGAGTACGTCGGAGAAATTCAGCAAAAGGACACATATTTCACCGTGGGGCACGGAAGACTGAAACTCCGAGAAATGAACGATTCGAAGTCCGAACTGATCTATTATGACCGTGACGAAACTTTGGGCGCAAGGTGGAGTGAGTATCAAGTCTTTCCGGTGGATGATGTCAGAGGTCTGAAAACCGTACTTTCGAAGGCGATGAAAATCAAGGTGGTCGTTGAGAAGCGCCGACAAGTCTTCCTGTACAAGACCGCACGAATCCATCTCGATCACGTAATCGGTCTGGGTCACTTCCTGGAGCTGGAAGTGATGGAGCGCGATCGATCACAGGAGGCACACGAATTGCTCGACTTTCTGCTGGAAAAGCTTTCTCTCAAAAACGTGGAAAAGATCAGGCCTTCTTACAGCGATTTGCTCTTGAGGTCGGGCACGCACAAAAAGTAGAATTGGGAATCCGGGAGACACACGTGTTGAGACTTAAATTGGGCCGTAGATTCTTCGTGGATGGAGCGGATAAAACGGATAGAGGGCGGATTCTTTGATCGCTTGTGGTCTCGGGGATGCTTGCGATATTAATGGAGATTTGTTATATTTTCTCCTGCTTTGCGGGAATAGCTCAGTTGGTAGAGCGTCACCTTGCCAAGGTGAAAGTCGCGGGTTCGAGTCCCGTTTCCCGCTCAGTCCTCTGTCGAGATCTGACAGCGTTCGTCAAAGGAAAAATAGTGGTTCTATACAACTTCGCTTTTGTGCCCCGCTATCCACAATCCACTTGGTGGCGGGGTTTTTGTTGGAGACTACAGGAGGAACGAGAGTTCTCATCTGCTGCTCGGTGACTTGAGGGGTGATTTGTCCGTGGAGCGAGTGAGTCTTCTGGCGCCGTACCCAAGTGGTAAGGGAGAGGTCTGCAAAACCTTTATGCGACGGTTCGAATCCGCCCGGCGCCTCAAATCCGACGACGATCCTGAGACGTAGAGCGTCCTCTGTAGGCATGGTCTTCGGTCTCGCCGGGGGAATTGATTTGCGTTTGTTCAACACTTTTGGCCGGGGTGGCGGAACTGGTAGACGCGAAGGACTTAAAATCCTTTGTTCCGCAAAACGGAACGTGCCGGTTCGATTCCGGTCCCCGGCACCACCGTGGGATGGGAGAGCGGTCGGAGGAGCATGAACGTAGTCGTTCCTCCGGGCCGGGTGGGAGCTGAGGATGTGACAGAGTTGATCGGTAGCACAGATCGAATCGAAAACACAGTAAGCGATGGGGCGCTTAGCTCAGTTTGGTTAGAGCGCTACCTTGACATGGTAGAGGTCGTAGGTTCGAGTCCTATAGCGCCCACAGTGTACTCGAGCAACGAATGAGGGTCGAGAGTCGCGATACGATAAGCACATGAGCGAGGGGGATCCTTGAAATCTTCGCTACCACGGGCTGCTGGTCTCATGGACGAAATTAAGATAACACTTCCCGACGGGACGAAGCACAATTTTGAGTCGGGTGTTACGGGCAAACGAATTGCAGAATCGATTGGAGCTAATCTCGCGAGAGAAGCGCTCGCAATCGAAGTAGACGGGGAGGTGTGGGATCTCGGCCGAAAACTAACCCAAGACGCACCTGTGAAAGTCCTCACGTGGGGTGATGCTGGAGGCAAGTATGCATACTGGCACAGCTCAGCGCACCTGATGGCCGAGGCGATCGAGGCACTGTACCCGGGGACTAAGTTCGCCATCGGCCCTCCAATTAAGCATGGCTTTTACTACGACGTCGACATGGGCGATCGGAGGTTGGCGCCTGAGGACCTCGAGAAAATCGAATCAAAAATGCGTGAGTTCTCAAAGCGCGATGTTCCATACGAGCGAATGAAGATTTCATGGGATGAAGCCGTTTCGTATTTCAAGAAGAAAGATGATCCGTACAAGCTGGAGCTCCTTCAGGACCTCAAGAATGAAGAGATAACCTTCTACCAGCAGGGCAATTTCGTTGACCTGTGCATTGGCCCGCATATACCTTCTACGGGAAGGATAAAGCACTTCAAATTGCTCAACATCGCTGGGGCCTACTGGCGGGGTGATGAGAAAAACAAAATGCTCCAGCGAGTCTATGGGATTTCATTTCCTTCCAAGCGCGAGCTTGATGAATATCTGTTTCGGCTTGAAGAGGCGAAGCGGCGCGACCACCGCAAGCTTGGAAGGGAGTTAGAGCTGTTTGTGTTTGAATCGGTCTCTCCCGGTGCACCGTTCTGGCTTCCGAAAGGAATGATTATTTTTCGGGAGCTTGAGAAGTTTCTCCGTGCCGAGTTGGACAGTCACGGTTATGACGAAATCAGTACTCCAATTCTTGTGAAGAAAGAGCTGTGGGAGCGGTCGGGCCACTGGAAGCACTACAAGGAGAACATGTTCTTTTTTGAGGCTGAAGACACGATTTACAGTCTGAAGCCGATGAATTGTCCGGAGAGTACGTACGTGTACCGGCAAAAGCTCCGAAGCTACAAGGACCTTCCGCTGCGCTTTTCGGAAATCGGTCGGTTACATAGAAATGAGTTGTCCGGCGTTCTCGGCGGCCTGTTCCGTGTTCGCCAGATTACGATGGACGATGCTCACATCTTCTGTCGCCCTGACCAGCTCCTGGGTGAGATTAACGATCTGCTGGTTCTGATCTCGAGGTTCTACAAGGTCTTCGACTTGAAACTCTCGCATAAGTTTGCTACGAAACCGGACGACGCCCTGGGGGATTCTGCATTGTGGGAACAGGCAGAGGCAAACCTTCGAGAGGCGCTCGAGAAAAACGAGATATCCTACAGCCTGAAGCCGAAGGACGGGGCGTTCTACGGACCAAAGATCGATATCCATATCGAGGATGCGCTTGGTCGTGATTGGCAGCTTGCTACAATTCAGCTCGACGTTGTCATGTTGCCCGAACGTTTCGAGCTTGAGTATGTCGATGCCGACGGAACGCGGAAGCGTCCCATGGTCATTCATCGTGCGATCTTCGGGTCGTTTGAACGTTTTATTGGAATTCTGACGGAGCATTTCGCCGGCGCCTTTCCTACCTGGCTTGCTCCGGTTCAATGTGCAGTTCTGCCGTTGACCGATAGTCACCTGGATTACGGGAACCGGATTTTTGAGCAACTCAAATCCAGCGGTGTGAGGGCGGAGATCGACGGTCGAAACGAAAAAATCGGGTACAAGATCCGAGACTGGGAAACGAAAAAAGTCCCCTACATGCTCGTCGTAGGGGAAAAAGAACGGTCCAGCGGAACAGTCTCTGTCCGACGGCACAGGAAGAGAGACCTCGGGAGTATGGCGGCTCAGGAGTTTATCGAGAGAATCAAGAGAGAGATAAGCGAAAAACTGATCACAGCATAAGGAGGCGCTTCCATCTCGAAAAGTCAGAGAACCCGCGTTAACGAAGACATCCGGATTTCGCGCGTTCGCGTGATCGATGAAGACGGCAACCTGTTGGGCATGATGAGTCCCAAGGAAGGCATGCAGGTAGCCCAGGAGCGCGGACTCGATTTGGTGGAAATTGTTCCGAACGCGAATCCTCCGGTCTGCAAAATCATCGATTTCGGGAAGTACAAGTATGACGTGAGCAAGAAGGAAAGGATGCAGCGGAAGCGCCAACACCTTTCTCAGCTCAAGGAAATTCGTTTCCATCCGAGGACGGATGTACATGATTTTGAGTTCAAGGTACGGCATGCACGACACTTTATCGAAGGCGGGCACAAAGTGAAGGCGACCGTGATTTTCAGAGGGCGCGAGATGACCTACAAAGAGCAGGGGGAAAAATTGCTAAGCCGGCTTGTGGAAAGGCTTGGGGAGATCGCGAAGGTCGATCAACCCGCACACATGGAGGGGCGATATATGATTATGTTTTTTGTTCCCGACCGCGCCAAGAAAAAAGTAACACCGAAATCCCAAAAGGGCGTGCCATCAAAGGGAAAGGTGGAGAAGGAGTAATACTATGCCAAAGATGAAGAGCAACCGGAGTGCGGCAAAAACATTTACCGTAACGGCGTCAGGAAAGGTAAAGCGCCACAAGGCGTATCGGAGCCACATCTTGAGTTCGAAATCGAGGAAGCGCAAACGACACTTGCGGAAAGCCACATTGGTTTCGCGCGAAGAGCAGAAGCGCATCAGAGTCATGCTTCTAACGTGAATAGTCGAATGAACAGAGGAGCCATCGTCAATGCCACGTGCACGAAATAGACCCGCATCAAGTCGAAGAAGAAAAAAAGTACTTAAGCAAGCAAAGGGTTATTGGGGCGCTCGGAGCAAGCTTTATGCCACTGCGAAGCAACACGTCGAGAAAGGATTGCAGTATGCCTACAGAGACAGGCGGGCGAAGAAACGGGACTTCCGCAAGTTGTGGATCGCCCGTATCAATGCCGCTGCCCGGTCGAATGGCATGACCTACTCGACGCTCGTGGCGTCACTCGAAAAGAAGAATGTCTCCATCAATCGCAAGATACTGGCGGACCTGGCTGTTCAAAAGCCAGATGCGTTTGCGGAAGTAGTCAAATTCGCCGCTGCTTAAGGGGAAGAATCTTCTCAGTGATAGCTGATCTTGACGTCTGTTCGTCGCTCCGTCGAGATGTGGAGATGCTGGGGAGATTTTTTTGTTTTCCTCTAAGTGGAGATCCGTAATCTCGTTCAAGTGTGCGGATAACTATGATTGAGGAAATCCAACATCTTCGGACAGAAATCGAAGATGAGCTCAGGAGCGTTGCGAGCTCCGATGCCCTGGAAAACTTCCGACTGAAACATCTCGTGCGGAAAGGAAGCATCGCCAGATTATTCAGTGCGATGCGGTCCTTACCTTCCGACCGGCGTCCTTCAATCGGTCGCTCGCTCAACGAACTGAGGACGTTCGCCGAATCGGCCTATCAGAGCAAGAAATCGGACCTTGAGGTTTCCCCGAAAGGCGCTGAGGAATATCTCGATTTGAGCCTGCCCGGGAGGAGAAATCCCATCGGGACGAAGCATCCGATTACTCAGACCTACGAGGAAATCAGACAAATCTTCTTTGGGATGGGGTTCCGTGTGGCAGAGGGCCCGGAGATCGAGGATGACTATCATAATTTCGAAGCGCTGAATTTCCCACCTGACCATCCCGCTCGAGATATGCAGGATACATTTTTCATCAAGCCTGATGTCGTCTTGCGTACACATACGTCGCCTGTGCAGATACGCATCATGGAGCAGGAAAAGCCTCCGGTTCGCTTCATCATGCCGGGAAAAGTCTATCGAAACGAAGCGATCAGCGCCAGGAGTTATTGCCTGTTCCATCAGGTTGAGGGGCTGTATGTCGATGTAGGCGTGACGTTCTCTGAACTAAAAGGGACTCTCGTCTCGTTTGCCCGGCAGTTCTTCGGCAACTCGATCAAGTATCGCTTCCGCCCAAGCTACTTCCCGTTTACCGAACCGAGCGCGGAAATGGACATTTCCTGCTTCATCTGCGGGGGGAGAGGATGTCGCGTCTGCAAGGGAGGGGGTTGGCTGGAGATCCTTGGAGCCGGAATGGTTGACCCGAACGTATTCCGTTTTGTCGACTATAACGCGGAGAAGTACAGCGGTTACGCGTTTGGAATGGGCATCGAACGCATAGCGATGCTGC
>JAZGDX010000263.1:0-4240 GCA_036478305.1 Bacteroidota bacterium | reverse complement strand
GATGTGTTTGTTGAGCTGGTTGATAAGGGACACGATGTGAACACTCACCCCACCTCTTGATCGTCGTTTTCCCCTCTCTCAACTTTGAGAGAGGGGAACATAGCTTTCGATTAGCTAGGGGTGAGTGTTTACTCAGTGCCCTCTGTGCTCTCTGTGGTTCATTCTTTTATTAATACTTCACCACAGAGGACGTAGAGGTGGAACATGGTTGAAAACGAAATCACGAGGTCGGTGATCGGTGCGGCGATCGAAGTACACAGGGAGCTGGGACCTGAGCTGCTCGAGTCGGCGTACGAAGAATGCTTATCCTACGAATTGATGTTGAGAGGGATCGAATTCGAGCGACAGGAGCCCGTGCCGGTAGTCTACAAAGAAAGGAAACTCGAATGCGGTTTTCGAGCAGATTTTTTTCTGGAAAGCAGGGTTGTAGTGGAACTAAAGGTCGTCGAGGAAGTGCATCCTGTCTTCCAAGCACAGCTGCTAACGTATATGAAGCTTTCGGGAGCAAGAGTCGGATTGCGGATCAACTTCAACGTGACCGTTCTCAAAGACGGTATCTCTAGAATGATCCTTTAATCTTCAACGACCTTGAGGCCCATGCCGTCTACGACGCGCAGTTGCTGGAGAGAAAACTCGGCAGGCGTTAGGGTGCTGTCCCCCGACTAGGTTCTGTGCTCGCCGAGAGAGTTGTATGCCCTTCCCGACTGAGGAGTAGACTTTCCCAATCTCCTAGCCTCGTAAAGTAGAATCGCACTGGCAGATGCAACGTTCAACGAATCGGTTCCCACCGTCATCGGAATAGCAACAGTCTGCTGGCAGGATTGCAGTACCTCGGGCGAGATGCCCGATCCCTCGCTTCCAAACACCAGGCAGATGCTTCCCGAGTAATCCACAGCGTTCGCCGACAGGCCTTCAGGATGTGGGTGAGCGGCTATCGTTCCCATACCGTGATCTTCTGCGAGCTTCCTCAGAGTCGAGGCGAGGTTCTGAACATGGATTACCGGTAGTCGAAATACCGTACCCATAGACATCCGCACGGCTCGGCGAAGATAGGGGCTGCTTGAGGTTTCACCGACGAGTAACCCATCGACGCCGAACGCGACGCAATTCCGCACAATGACGCCGAGGTTTTCGGAGTTTGCTATGCTTTCCACCGCGACGAGAAAATGCGATGAAGGCTTTTTCATAATAATGTCGGTGAGTGGATACGGACCGGGAACCTTGCCGACAGCCATGATCCCCTGATGCAGTTGAAAGCCGACGATCGTCTCGAGAAGTCGCTTATCGCCGATGAACACCTCGATGTGACCCTCTTTCCGCGCGCTCAATATACCTTCGAATCTCTGGAACCATTCTTCCGTGAGCAGCAGGGAGACGACAGCCAGATCGCTTTCCAGAAAGCGTCGGACGACTTTCTCGCCCTCAGCGATGAAAATCCCTTGATTGATATGCTCGACCGCCCGACGCAGTGTGCGGTACGGCCGAAGCTCAGGATGGTCAAGGGTTGAAATGCGCTCGAGTTCGATCATGTTCGGTAGATAGTGTGTGGGGAAAATATATGAGATTCTCGGGTCTACTTCCACCACCATCATAACCCTCTGTGGACTCCCCGCCTCGCAAGGGCTAATGGGCGTTCAGGCGGGCCTGCCCGACTGCGCCCGCCCGACTAGGTCGTTCGCGCGGGGAGTGCTCAGAGGGCACAGAGCACGAACTTTTAGCTAAAGAGTCAAACGACTACCACGTATACCGTATCGTGTACGTGATCACCTTCTCGCCATTCTTCGGGATATGCATCGGGAACTTGATCGTAGTCTGGTCGACTTTCTCCCACTCTTGGTTGCTTCTGGTGATCTCCCACTGATTCCACCGCCACGGATGCTCGTAAACCTCCACTTCGACATCCTCGTCCTTGTGATTCCTGACTTTGACCTGAAATGTCTCGTCGTAGACGTGACCTGAAACCACGACGACAAAATTCTTCTGAGCGCGCTCCCCGACGAGGTCGAACGCATTCCCGAGATAGAGGCGCACTTCTTCGTCCTTGGGGGTGTGGTCGATCCGGTCCTCACCGATAAATTGTTCTTTCCCCTCGTCGTCTCGTTTATAGACCCTGACCTTCCCTTTGGGAAGAGGAATACCGAGGCCGCTGGACTCTGTGTTGTCAAACCGGATGAAGACGCCGACCTTGGTGTTCGACTTTTGCCCATAACTTGACTGGTCACGGTACGAGTAGTTATACCTCCAGTGCCGCCACTGGTCCGCGATGCCGTCGTAGATGAAGACCTTCCTTGCGGGGATGTTTGCGGCCGATACGAGCTCGACTTGCTTTGTCTCGTTGTTGAGCACGTCCGTCCGACGTTGCAACGTGTAGAGCTTATATTCAAAGAGATCTGTCTGCCGAAATTGGGGTTGTGAGACCGCTTCATCCATGGCGCGCTTCGCCGCATATTCTCCCCGACCTCCCGGCGTCACGAGGTTGACGTCCCCGGCAACGAGTTTGAGTCCGGCTTTATGAAACGAGGTGCCTGAATTATTCGTGATGGTGACCCAGCCGGTAAGGTCGAGTGATCGGTCGTTGCTCGAAATGAGGGCAACGTAATCACTGCTCCAGGTGAGCTGGCCGGCCAGATAACTGATCTCTGCGCGATGTTGCCCCCGCCTCTTGTTCTCGATCAGCCACTGAAGCTGCGGTTTGAGGATGAGCCCTCCGGGAAGCTCGGGAAGTATGAGTCTTCCGACAGGATTTATCTCGATCTTACCGTTGACCTCGGCGATCATCCCGCCGGAGCTGTAGTAGTTCGTCTGTAACCCTGTGTACTGACCGTATGGATTGTACACCGCCTGTTGCCTTTGTTGATAGCCAGTCGACAGGAGTCGTCCGTTCACCGTGTACTCTTTCTTATCAGCTTCATTCCACCGTACAAACTGCACGGTTCTCCCGATGTATTTCTCCAACAGTTTTGCCTGGTGCACAAGGTCGTATTGGTAGTTCTGCTCAAGAACTTTCACGGATTTCGGGTCGGTTAGACTCAAGAAGTGGAGTGAAGTTCCGTCGATTGTGGCCGGAATGTCAGGGATGATAAGACGACTTGTCCCTCGTGTAAGATCGAGAAGTCGTTCTTCTCGCACAAGTGCAAGATTCATGTTGTAGATGGTGAGGTCAACTGAGAGCCGATCACCAACGGTGCGACTATCGACGATGGTTTCAAGTTCACCTCCATATGAGAGACTGAACATGAGAACGAGGAGCATCGACGATTGGATAATTTTCGCGAACATGGGACGGTCCTTTCAAGTTGTTCTGTGAGTTTTGACAATTCATTTCACGCACGTAAGTCAAGGAAGTTCCGCTCGTACCGATGTCCAATGACACATATCACGCCCGCTTTCGACTCAATGGGGCCATGACGGTAGGTTCTTGAGTAGGCATTGCGTTTGGGTATGCCGTAATGCCACGGAGCGTCTTGGTCGTCGGGCAGAACTCAGGGCACTGGACGTGAATCGTGATGTACTCGATTTTCGTGATTGTGGAGAACTCAGGTTGATGCTGGTGGCGGGTCGCGCAAGTGTCCAGAAGGGCGCAGGGCACCCTTAGAACAAGCGTAATTTGTTTGCGTCAGGACAGGTTTCGGATCTTTAGGACTTTTGCGCATTCTTGTGGCCGTTGGCGGGCGGTGTGAGGAGAGTCTCCAGCGGTCGGACGGTTTTTTGACTTGACAATCTGGAGAATTGTTATATATATATCGGAACTCTCGGGTGACTGAATCCCCATCCCACGTAAGTAAGCTTGTCGCACATCCTAGATCTCATAATTCTCTTTCCTCTATCGCGGATTTCGCAATGCATATTGCGCTTCGACCCACCATAAAAAAGGGAGGACCCCTCATGAAAGAAGCTAAAGTACGCTGGGCGTCAGTGAGCCTGGTAGTAATTTTTCTACTTGGCTTGGTAGCGATTTCGGCATACGGGCAAAGTGCAACGCTTCGCGGTACCGTCACCGATGCAGAAACCGGCGAATCACTCCCTGGTGCTAACATTATAGTGAGTTCCGCTAGAGTCGAAACTGGTGCTGCTGCCGATGCGAAAGGGCAATTTGTACTCAGAGGTCTCCTCCCAGGCACCTACACGGTGACTGTCTCTTACATTGGATATGCTAAGGAAGTGATGAGCAACGTCGAATTCGCCGCTGGAGAGACGAAGTCGTTGGACATCTCTCTTTCACCTACCGGGATCCAAGTTA
>JAZGDX010000262.1:0-3269 GCA_036478305.1 Bacteroidota bacterium | reverse complement strand
TCCAGGCCGTGGGATTAGATCCCTCTCAAGCCCCATACTCTGTTCCGCAGCATGACCCGGTTCGTCTGGTAGGCTCTCGTCTGGCGATCGATGCAACCAAGAAGCATGAGTACCCGGCGGTTTCTTTGCCTCCCAAAGAGCACCTGGATCTGGTCGCGTCGCGCTGGAAAGAGTACGGAATCGACGATTGAGACAAATGGGTCGTAGGCGAGGGTCACCGTTCGTCCCGCTCCTCACTAATCGTCTCTGATTTCGGTTCCCCTTTGATGTGCGCAGGCGAGCGCCAAACAGGCATTGGTTTTCCGCTCTTCGGACCGCTCCGCAATATCCCCTCCGCCTCCAGCCGCTGCATCATAGCTTCAGGCTTATCTTTTCGCTCCAGGGGCTTGATCACGGCTATGGGTTTTCCCCGCTCGGTCAGAATTACCTCTTTGACCGCCTTGATTGCCTTGGAAAAGCTTTGATTGGCTTCTCTCAATCCTATACGCATGGCCGTTCCCTTCTACATAGTGATGTCACTACAATAGACATACCTTCCCCCTCCGTCAAACCCCGAGCACCTATTCTGCGATGACTGTCTCAATCATATAATATCGAAGGTTTGGTGCCTGGCTCTCTACCTTTCTTTACCCCATTCGGTCAGGTACGGAGGTGTGGGCCAAGACTAGAATGATGCCATAGGGCGATTTTTCCCTGAGAGCATACTTCAACGCTAGACGCCACTCAGGCCATGACTTGCTTGATACGCACGTGAAGGGCAAATATTATGTCCGACTCCCTTCCTTTTCGTTTTTTCCGAAACTGATTTTTTCAGCAGAATCATATTTGTCATTCAAATTACATTGTGAAACAATCAGAGATCTCAAGAATATCATTTGTCGGCCTGACCCCCATCATATGCCGTTGAAACCTCTCATAGTCACTAACCCTTATCTCAAAGACCTGCTCCAGCAAAAGCGTCTGCTCGACAAGGCAGTTTCGTCCTCTATCGCCATTGAAGGCGTCCGTGTATCGTTCCCGAAACCGGTCTCAACTCGACCCAATCGGAAGCCAGTCGAACAGGGCGTCTTCGACGACAGAATTCCTAAACGGGGCACCTCTTCGAATGGAAACGCTTAAATAAGAAACTCCTGTTTTTTCAAGCACTTAAGGTCCGAGCAGCCCTATGCCCATGGTTTTCCTTAAATAAACTTACGCCCAAAATGGTAGGTAACGGGCAAACTTCCTCGATGCCCCTACCTTTTCATCCGGCTTAACGAGACCAGTCTCAATAGTCGCAGCGATTATCTGTGAGGCAATAGCACTCTTCGCCTCCGGCAACCGGAACCGCTCTCTCAACGACTGGTTGGTCATTCTCTCCGACATGACCCATTTAAGAGCGCAATGCTGATAACAGGCCCGAATACGGTCGTCTCGATCCATATCCTCGAAGTCCTTGGGGCCATAGATGATCACTTGAGTGCGACGGTGCCCTACCCGAAAATCCGGCGCCGGTAGTTGAAAAGCTTCCACCGCGTGAATGACTTTGTCGATTCCGCTGCTTTTCTCCTCGCAGATGTACATTCGTCGCATCAGGTCCGCGAGCCGTTCGTTACGTGACTGATATCCGTCAATAAATCGTTCAACCGGTACTATCGGCTCGCCCGGATTAGAAATTTCAACGCGATTGCTATAAATTTCAACCAGTACGGAAGCACCGACCATCGTGAAATCCTGGTGGATCAAAGCATTAGCAACCAACTCGCGAATCACGATTTCCGGAACCAGTTTGACTTCTTTGCGGAGCGCATCCTCAATGACCTCGTTTTGCGGCAACTGGTTCATGACGAACTGCACCAATCCTTGAAAACCGACGGCGTAGCCCTTGGCCCCGGTCTGATCGAGACGAGTCTCCAATTTCGACGCGCCCGGATACACGACCACCCGCGCCGCCTTCCGTGCCAGATCAGAAAAGTCATCTAGCCGCTTCGCCAACAACAGACCGCCCAATCGCCGGATCGCATAGGTTCCACTCACCTCATCGATCAGTCGCTCACGTAATAATCGATCAATGACACCCGCACGCGCCGTGGGATACGACAGTTTGAGTAGCTCGAAGTAGGTTTGTGTGTCGAGCAACTCGACAACTTGCTGCGAATCCAAGTGGGTCTTTGAATACTGCTCCAGCCAGTCCGGTTCCCCCTCAGCAAAAATCCGTCGGAGCTGATCTTCGCTCATTGGCACCAGGGCCTCGCCTGACCGCATCAAATACTTCCCCTCTAAGTGGTAGGCGGTGCCTCGTGGTCGCGATGGGATATGGAACACCACCACACGCCCGTCGGGATGTGCTACTTCTTCGATATCAACTCGGAAGCCGACGGCCTGAAAAAGCTTCTCCGCCATGGCAACGGGATTGCTGAATGCCTTTGTGCCGATAACCGGATGCCCTGGCCTGTCGGCGATACCAAGGAGTAGATAACCTCCTCCTTCGTTCGCGATGGCCACGCAGTACTCGTAGAGCCTTCGATTGTCGAACTGCGTTTTCGCTTCCTTGAACTCCAGGCGCTGACGCTCGGAATTCGACCGCCGCCACAGGTCAATTTGTTCAGGTGTCGTGGTCATATGTAAAAGGCTGCTTTGAACATCTCCTCAGAGTCTGGCGCACGCACTCGGTCTCATTTTGAACTAGCAAGTAATCCGCAGTAGTTGGCTGCCATTTGTCTACTCCAACCACACAAGTAGCTCCTTTCGAACTGTTTCCTTTTTAGAAACAGTTGCCTCGGCCCCAACTTGCCTCCGGGATGACTGCGGAAGCATTTGAATGAGCTAAATCACGCGGTTGTCCGAAGAAGCAATATGCTTTTTTTGCATATTACCTCTCTCGTCAAGCTGTTGTGTTTTTTGCAACAGCTGCCCCCCGCTCCAGCACGTCCGACCGTATGTCGCCCCTCCAGGACATGTAGAGAACGACTTCGCAGCCCGGCAATCTTGCCTCCTGTTTCACAGGACACCATTCAAGTTATATGCTCGGCCGCCAGCCCCACCTGCGAATAGCTCTCCCGCTTCCACTGGGAGAGGGTAAGGGTGAGGGTATCGCCGCCAGGCGTTATGTCAGGACCGTGCTTGATCGTGTAGCTAAGACCCTCCAGCCAGGCGAGCGCAGCGTCTTCCACGACGGACTCAGCGAATTTGGAGAGAAGGGGGTCTACCATCACTTACCTCCTTCAGCCAATACCCTCCCACTTTCCTCCCCAACCCTTTTGCTCCCTGCAACTGTTAGATAGCTCTAT
>JAZGDX010000261.1:0-5094 GCA_036478305.1 Bacteroidota bacterium | reverse complement strand
GAAATGCAACCCGGGGAAACGTTCCGCCCGGTTTATAGAAAATTACATCTATCGGTGATAGCTCTCTCTGAATTCTTGAAGAAAGCTGTCGTACGATATCTTCGTGAACAATCACCGGATAGTTTTTTCTCAGCCTTTGGATCGCCCGCAACAAAACCCTTCTTTCTTCCTCGCGGTAGAGGTCTGCCCAGACGTGCTGCCTTGCTTGATCAAAACTGAGTAGCTTTCCTGAACCGTCCACGTACTGATGTTGTTGTTCCTCGAATCGTCTCTTTACGTCGGCATCGCTGATGGTGATGGTGCGCATCAAGTGCGACCTTCCCGCAAGATACAGTAACTTCGCTTCCCACTTCCTTGTTTCCTGCTGGATCGTATCTCGTAGATCGGTGCCGCGCCAGTAGGCTTCTTGACTGAGGAGATTGTCCTGCACCATTTTCCAGATCGTGCGCTTCACACTCGAATTGAACGATTTCAGCGAACTGGTCTTCAGTTGAAACTGGCGGATGTCAAACCACCGGAGGTAATCTCGTACGGTCAACGCCTGCCCCGCAAAGCTCACCAGCGGTCGGCTCACAAACTCTCCTGAGGCAGTGATCGGAAGAGGTCCTGCTTCTGTCATGAACGTCGACGGAATATCCCATTGAATCCGTGTGTCGCGGGACAGTCCTTTCTCAGCAAGGTATGCCCGAACGATGTTAAATCCCGCAGCTTTCATGACAGGATTTGCAGCTATCAACATCGTGTGTACGTATTCTTTTGCGAGTTGATCTGCGTTCACCATCCGAAGAACTTTGACCGCTTCAACCTTCAAGGCCTGATACTCGGATTCGGTCAGCAGCGGGTTCTGCCATATTTCGTCGACTCGAACGATGTAGAAGCCGTCCGGCCCTTCAAGTGGAGCCGTAACTTCCTGACTGCGAATTTGAGCAATCTGACTCGCAAATTCCGGGTTGTTTCGCTCGAGTTCGAGAAGAGTGGTCTCCAACACTCTCTCATCCGGGCGTTCTGGCGGAGAAAACTGGAGTGCATAAAGAGAGTCGAACGGCACGCCTTCTTCCAGCTTCCGGGCAATCTGCGTGGCCTCAAACATGTCCTGTGTGAATATCCACCGAAGGCGGATGTTCGTTCGCGCCTTGACCACCCCGATCCCGATCTCTTCTTCAGTCAGATTCACCCTCGAGAGAATTTCATCCCTGTACAATTCGTCGACAGCCAGGTCTTCTTCAAGGGCGAACACACGATCACGAACAAAGCGAGTGGTATCGTATCGGAGGCGTTCTGCTTCGAGCGCGATCAGGCGTTCATAAATCATGTACTCAAGATGAGCGCGGAGAGCATCGGGCTTGCGCTTGAGAAACGCAGGCCCAAATTCATAACTGTCCATCAAATCGTGGGCTGTTATGACAAAGCGTCCGACACTTGCGACGATGGAAGTATCAGCCGAGACGGGACCAATCTGCAAGAATATCAAAGCAAGGCACAGCACCGCCATCACTTCTATCCTTTCAGTCCCGTTGAAGCGATACTTTCGACGAAGTAGCGTTGGAAGAACGAATAGGCTACAATTACGGGAAGTGCAAGAAGCGTCGCAGCAGCAAGCAGCGCACCCAGCTGAGATTCCGCCTCGCCCCCGATTACGAAGATTGTTACCAGCTGAGGCATCGTCATCAACGTTCGTTCACGCACAATCATCAGTGGCCAGAGGACTTCGTTCCAACTCGTCATAAACGTCAAGATGCCGACGGTAATAAGGATAGGCCGGGAGAGCGGCCAGATGATTCGAAACAGAATACGGAGATCTGAATAACCGTCTACACGAGCCGCATCGATCAGTGACTGAGGAACACCCATGAAAAATTGACGAAAGAGAACGACGCTGAACGCACTCATGGTGAACGGTGCAATTAGCCCAAGATAGCTGTCCGTCCACCCAAGCTTCACCATCAAAATGTACTGCGGGATCAGCGTGACCTGAAACGGAACCGTCATCGTAAACAGGATCAGTATATAGAGGGCTTCTCTCCCGAAAAATTTCAGTCTTGATAGCGCATATCCCACCATCGACCCAAACAGCAACACAGACGCTGTCACAGACGCGGACACGATGATGCTGTTGAGGAACGCACGAACGATCGGTACCTTCGTAACTACCTGATCGTAGCTTTTCAGCGAGAAATTCGACGACCACAAGTCTAGGGAGCTGATCTCTAGCTCTGGCTTCAGCGACCCAGAGATCATCCACGCGAACGGGTACGCAAAGAGCACGAGTCCGACAACGAGAACCGTATATTTCAAGAGCTTGCTCATGCGTAACTCTCTTTTTCGATCAACTTTCTCTGGAAAATCACCACAGTGATGATGATGAACGCAAAGAAGAGTCCAAGCGTGGCCGCATACCCCATATGGTTGAAATAGAAGGCTTGATTGTAGATGTAGAGAACGGTTGAGAGCGTGCTGTTCATCGGCCCACCTCCTGTGAGGACATACGGTTCGATGAACAGTGAGAAACCTGCAATCGTTGAAAGGATCACAATGACGGCGATCGTTGGATTCAGAAGAGGCAACGTGATGCGAAAGAACTGAGTTCGTTTTGTCGCACCATCGAGGTCTGCGACCTCATAGAGGTCCCTTGGAATTTGCTGCAAGCCGACAAGGAACAGCACGATGTACAGACCAACGTTTTTCCACGTCGCCATGATGGCGATGGATGGCATCGCGATGTTGGGATCCACGATCCACGGAACTCTCGGAAGACCGATATTCGTCAGCAAAATGTTCAGTACGCCATAATCGTACGAGTACATCTGCTGCCAGAGAATCGTTACGACAACCCCCGACACAACCACAGGCAGAAAGTACACTGCGCGGAAGAAGCCGCGTAGTCTAATTCTCGAATATAACAGAACTGCTAAGCCGAGAGCTACGACAATCTGAAGTGGAATGTGTATCACGAGGAAGATCCCTGTATTTCCTAATGCTTTGAAGAACAGTGGATCGGCAAACAGTCGGGAAAAATTCCTTAACCCACTCCATTCCATCGGCGTTACAATGTTCCATCGGTGAAAGATCAAGATGAAGGAAAAGATCAACGGATACGCGACGAAGGCGAGAAAGAAGATAATGTAGGGCAGAGTGAGCCAGGAGCCGCTCCGACCACCGCGTTTGATGACGTGAACGATGTGCTGCAGACCGTTCATCGATTCCACTCGAGGATTAATCGAGTCCTTCGCGCTGCGTCACGAACTGCTTCCGCCGGCGTCTTTTGCCCGTACACTGAGCAGGCTTCATACTCCTGGGACAGCGCATCGAAAATTTCCCTCAGGTCGGGAACCTTGTCCAGGCCGCGCGTGAACGGAACCTGCCGTGCAAAGTTCACCATGAGCGGATTCCGATAGAAGTAATCCGTGAAAAGAGAGTTCGTGAGCAAGTCCCCACGCAGCGGGAGCTGATCAGCGATTTCGAGCAGTAACAGGTCACGCTCGTTCCTGACGAGGAACTTGACAAACTCCCAGGCCGCCTCCGGGTGGCGCGTCGTACTGAAGATCGAGATGTTTTTGTAATCTCCAGTAGTATAGGTTGGACCCTCATGGTCATCGGGCACCAGAATAGGAGTGACACCGTACTCAATGTGGGGAGCAAACTTTTTTAATGTGGCGATGTGCCACGGGCCTGCAAAATGAGTTGCTTTCTTCTCCAGGAGGAATGGTGCTCCTCCCTGGAAGAACGTTTTTGGAAACAAGCGGCGTGTGTAGCACTGCTGGAAGAACGCAAATACTTTTTCCGCCGCTGCGCCCTCAAAAGCGATCTCCCCTTGTAAGAAGAGGGTTTTTCCCTTTGATGCAGCGATATAGAATGGATAGAAATCCATCAGCCGCTGCCACCAGATGGGCAGAATGTCACGCTCACCCATCCAGATATCGGTCTGCCCATCGCCGTTCGTGTCGCGAGTTACCTTTTCTCCTGCCGCAAGGTATTCAGAATAGGTCCTCGGCACACTGTCCACCCCCGCCTCTTGAAGGAGTCGAACATTGTAGAACATCATGAGCGGATTGGTCTTCCAGGGAAACTGGTGGTAATGTCCGTCCTCAGAACGGAACGCTTCCAGCAACTCACGCGGTACGCGAGAGCTAGCAAGAGAATCAAAATCGGGAAAATCGTCCAGTACAACGAGGCCGCCTGCTTCCGTATAATCATGAAGTGCTCCAGGCCAAATGTTGGAACAGACATCCGGAGTCGTCTTTCCGGCTATGGCGGCAAGAAGAATCTCTTCCGTAGATTTGCCGCTCGGAATCGGCTGCATGCGCACTTGAATAGTCGGGTTCAAGTGATTCCACATTCGGACTATACTGTCAGCGAGTTGAATTTCATGAGGATTTGATGCAGGCCAATAGGTGAGATGAACAACGGAAGAGTCGGACGTGAGGGGAGATTTTCTCTCTTCAGAACATCCTATGACGATCAGGATGACACAGGCACATCGGAAAAGGAAAAATCGATAACGTGACATGCATTAGAACAGGACTGAGATAGCAATAACGTTAATGTCGTTCAATCTACCGAAGTCCGAATACGCGTAGTCCACACGAGCCTTCACGCCTCCCCCAAAGATATCAGCAAGAACGCCAGCACCTAGCGAGAGACCCCCCTCACTGTCGGTCAAGAAAAGAGATTGGTAACCACCTCGTATCGACAGGAAATTGAGCGAACGATACTCCAGACCGACGTTGACACTCTCATAGTTATCGCTCGGGTGGAGGGCATCGATCTCGACCGTGAGCATGTGATTGTCAGACTTGAAGATCTCGGTCGCCACCCCAAACTGAAAATTCAGGGGAAGGGGCCAGCTATCCAGCTCGATATTCTGGGGAATCCGGTCATTGCTTCCTAACTTCGTCGGATCGATGGCATGAAACGTCCGCGTGTCACGGCCTGACATCTTCATATCCGTACCGAAGTTCGAGATCTTTGACCCAATCCTCATCCCGTTGATGAAGTTCGTCGTAAAGATCGTGCCGATATCGATAGCAAACGCATCCGCCTTAATGTGCCAGATGCTCTCGGAAATATACTTCGCCGTGATACCGATCGAGAACC
>JAZGDX010000260.1:0-3336 GCA_036478305.1 Bacteroidota bacterium | reverse complement strand
CAGAAGGTCAATTTTCTGCCATACCACGAAGGGAACAAGCCCAAGCTCGCTACGGTTTATACTGAAATCGTACCGCACGGTGGGGTTCCGATTCCCGTGAGCTATCGGCTGCGTTTCAAAGAACAAGATGGTTGGAAGGTGTTCGACATGTCCATCGACAATATCAGCTTAGTGACCAACTACCGTTCCACCTTCTCCGGTGAGATCGCCCGCTCGGGCCTCGACAAGCTCATCGCCTCTCTGCAATAAAACAATTGACGTCAACTCTCAATGGCTGACCCGATTGCTTCGCGCTGCCACGTCTGAGCTTCTCGAATGAGCGTCAATGCCGCCAACGGGGACGATGTTCCGAGACGGCTCGATGTGACACCTCGGTTGTCAAGAACCTATGAGAGATACGTCCTGGGCTACCCCAGAGCCGTCCTTTGCGTGCTGTTCCTGGTACTGGCGTTCTTCTCTTACCACTCGCAGGACTTCCAGCTGGATGCCTCTGCCGATTCACTGTTGTTGGAAGATGACGCGGATCTGAAGCTTTTTCGGGAAGTTCACGAGCGATACCCATCCAATGACCGTTTGTTCGTGACGTTCACTCCGGAGGAAGACCTATTCTCCGATGAGTCCATGGAGGGGCTGAAGCGCCTGAGAGAGGAGTTGAAGGCGATTCCCAGCGTGGAGTCGATCGTCACCATACTCGACATCCCCCTCCTGAAAAGTTCGGATATTCCGCTCACGGAGATGGCGAATAACATTCAAACGCTGGAGGAGCCGACGGTTGATAAATCACGGGCCAAAGAGGAGATATTGCACAGCCCCGTTTATCGGGATCTGATCCTCAGCGCCGACGGCGGAACGACCGCCTTGCTCCTCAATCTGAAAGAGAACTCGCACTACAAGTCGCTCCGGAAAGCGAGAAACGAGCTCCGAGCCAAGAGACGTGCGACGGGGCTCAGCGATACCGATCGAGAAAATCTGAAGCGGCATAGCGCCGCGTACGACGAGGCCCATGCTGCGCTCAATGAGCGGCGGCACCAGGATATAGAGAAGATCCGCTCGATCATGCGCTCGTACGAAGAATTCGGCGTTCTGCACCTCGGCGGCGTATCGATGATCGCGGATGACATGATGACATTCGTAAGAAATGACTTGGTGGTATTCGGCTTGGGTGTCCTCGTGTTTTTGATTGTTGTTCTGACCCTCATCTTCGGGGAAGTACGGTGGATCGCGTTGCCGTTGCTGAGCTGCTTTTACGCGGGTCTGCTGATGATCGGGATGCTCGGATTGATCGGCTGGAAGGTGACCATCATATCGTCCAACTTCCTGGCGTTGATGTTGATCATAACGATCTCGATGAATATTCACCTGATCGTTCGGTACAAGCAGCTCTGCAGGGATTACCCCTCAAATACCCAGCTCGATCTGGTCGCCACGACTGCAAAGAAAATGGCAAGGCCGTGCTTTTATACCACGTTGACCACGATTATGGGGTTCAGCTCTCTGGCCGTCAGCGACATCAAGCCGGTTATCGATTTTGCCTGGATGATGAGCGCCGGTCTCTTGGTTACCTTCCTCACCTCGTTCCTGTTGTTTCCGACCATCCTCGTATTGATCGGAAAATCCACCTCGGGGACGACCAGGGGACGGGAGTTTCTCCTCACCGGACATCTCGCCTACATTACCGAAAGGCATGGCAAAAAAGTGTTGGCGTTATCGATCTTGCTCGCAATCGCTAGCGTCGTCGGGATCTCCAAGCTCGAGGTCGAAAATAGCTTCATCAATTACTTCAGTGAAGAGACGGAAATCTTCCAGGGAATGAAGTTGATCGACGAGAAGCTCGGCGGAACCACACCGTTGGAGGTGATACTGAATCTGGAGGAACAGTCGGAGGGCGAAAAGCCGGCGGAGGGCGCGGAAACGGTCGAACAAGACAAGGACCTCCTGGAGTTGGAAGCGTCGTATGCACTCGAGAGTGCCGATTCGGCCGAGTATTGGTTTACGCCTTACAAGATTGATCGCATCAAGGAGGCCCACGACTATCTGGATAGCCTGCCCGAAGTGGGCAAGGTGCTTTCGTTGGCATCCATCGTTCGAGTCGCGGAAGATCTCAATGAGGGTAAAGAGTTTGACAGTCTTGAATTGAGCCTCTTGTACAGTCGGGTCCCCGAAGAAATCAAAGCCAGTATGATTGACCCTTTCATATCCATCGATCACAACGAGGCACGAATCATCTTGCGGATCCTGGACTCCCGGGAGGATCTGCGAAGAAAGGAATTTCTTGAGCAAGTCAAGCGGGATTTCACCGACAAGCTGAATTTCGAAGAGAAAGATGTCACGGTCACCGGACTGCTTGTACTGTATAACAATATGCTGCAGAGCTTGTTCAAGTCGCAAATATCGACATTGAGTGTGGTGATGGTCGGAATCGCGGCTATGTTCCTTGTTTTGTTTCGATCAGTCGTCTTATCCGTGATCGGGATCGTGCCCAATGTGCTAGGAGCGGTGGTAGTTCTCGGCATAATGGGTTGGATGGAAATACCGCTGGATATGATGACGATTACGATTGCCGCCATCACCATCGGCATCGCGGTCGACAACGGTATCCACTACATCTATAGATTTCGAGAGGAGTTTGCAAAGAACGGGGATTACATCGAGACGCTATACCTGTGCCATTCCAACATCGGTAAGGCGGTTCTCTATACCACGATGACTATCATTTTCGGATTTTCCATACTGATACTGTCCAACTTTACTCCCACTATGTATTTCGGCGTGTTCACCGCGTTGGCGATGTTCATCGCGTTATTGGCGGCACTGACGTTATTGCCGAAATTGATCCTCCTATGGCGACCATTCGGCTGAAGCTGATAAGTGCACCTGTCTACCGCCTGTATGGTCCATAAACCCGATCGTAGTTTGACGGTTGCTGGTCGCCCATCGCGTGGGTAGGCTGGTGGCCCATGACAAGCCCGAGCGCGCTCCATCTTCTGGCGACTGCTCTCGCCGGCTGGCTGAACCGACATCAGCAAGTCATCATCGACTATCTTATTGAAGAGTATCGTATTTTCAAGCAGCAGCTCGACGGTCATCGGCTTCGTCTGTCCAACGACGCTTCGGCGAGGAGGATGCCTTCATGAAGTCTCGCCTGCTTGTTCTGCTCTTGGTTTCCCTGTGGGTCTTGGCCGCACTTGGCTGCACTGGTGAAACGCAGTGGGAGCAGCATATACAGGCTGGGATGGCTGCTTATGAGCGCGGTGACTATGAGGAAGCGGTCGGGCAAACCAAAGCGGCCTTAAGGGAAGCAGAGGACTTTGGAGAGCAGGACCCGCGCTATGCCAC
>JAZGDX010000026.1:0-3257 GCA_036478305.1 Bacteroidota bacterium | reverse complement strand
GATACTGATTTCATGATCTTGAACTTCTCGATCGCCTCTGCCTCAGTCAGCATCTTCATCCCGCAATCTGGCTTGATCCAGACCTTCTCTGGCCCAAGGATTTCAGTTGCCGTCTGGACGCCTTGTTCGACGTACGTGACTTGTTCGATCTCGCCAGAATGTACGTTCACCACTCCAACACCGATATCCTTCGGGGATTTGAATGTCCGAAAGATATCGAGATGAGAGAACCCCTTTTTCGATAATTCTAGGTCGAGCTGCCTGACGGGAAGCCGGTAAAACATATCGGTGACTTCCGCGAGCTTCGGATGGTCGGGAGCAAACGTATCGCTGTAGCACGTGTGCACAATCGTATAGCTATCGTTCCCCAATCCCTCCAATGCTGTTTGAACACATGCCTCCACGAGGTCCTTTTCATCGGGCCGAACGGATGCTGCAGGCTCATCGACCTGGATGATAACAGGCTTTCCCAGTTTTGCGGTAATATCTGCAAGGTTCAGGATCTCTCTGTTGATGGCTTTCGAGAAGGCAAGTGCGACGCGTTCTCGCGAGAGTTTCGGGTCAGCAATCTCAGACCAATCCATCAGACTGTAGCCACCGATGACGATGTTCTTGACTGGTCGGTCGGTAAGAGTCTGGGCAAACTGCTGCCATTTCACGCTGATGGGTTTTCTGTATTTCGGGAGACCGGAGACAATCGGAGCCTGATAGAATCGGTCACGGAACGAATAGCTCCATTCCTCGTCGAGAGTGACGTTCTCCATGTGGAGCGCTGGCGAGGTCATGTCATCTGTCGGGAAGTAGTAGAATTCCCCGCTCACGAGGACATCGACTCCGAGGTCCTCCTGAAGCCGGATCCAGTGTTCGGTTGCCCGCTCGACTGCGCTTGTCCAGTCCTGCTCCGTGATTCGACCCTTCTTGAAGTCCAGCCGGGCGCGTCTCAGGAAATCTGGCCTCGGCAGACTACCGACGGAAGAAATGGGTAGGATTGGCAATTGCAAGTCCATTCTCTCATCCATCTCGCTTGTTGGTTCTTAGTTCATCTGATGGTCTTAAGTCCAATGTCTCTCAGGATCTCAATGCGCCGGCGATTCTCACCAGTGCCTTGATCTTGGATTCAGCGAAGCTCCGACCACGATACACAAGGTCCCCGTTCGTGCTGAGCCAGAGGTTTTCAGGTTCGACCCTCTCTGCAAGTTGTTTCACGAGGCGAATGGCGCTGTCCTCGTCGTCGCCGCGGTACTGAACGGAATCCAGAAGACCAAGGACGATCTCTTTTCGTCTCGGAGCGGATCGAAGGAGATGTGCTGAGTTGGTGCCGTAGAATACGTCAATATGGACGATATCGACGGGTATTTCATCGAGATGTCCAGCGATGAGTCCAACATCACCGTAATAGAATGCCATAATTTTTTTCCCCGAGCAGGACACTCGCTGATAGATGGATTTTATCCGTTCGACATTGTCAATCGTCGGATTCTTGAGTAGTTCATATTCGTTAAACTGAACGAACGGGGTTTGAAACGTAGTCAACGCGTCGTTGTACGCAGGCAGGAGGCTCTCAAGAAGAGAGTCGAAATTCTTCGAGTCAGTTTTCATCGCCCGAGCCGCGAGCGTATAGATGCCCGGGATCGAAATCTTCAGCTTATTCCCGTTATTGCCAGCTTCAGCATCCATCAAAGCGGACAAGGCCGGGACCAGCCGGTTAATGTCTGGCTGGAATTTCACCGTTCCGCTGACCGACGGTTTGCTGATGTACGTGTTGGTGATCGTATGCCGACTCATTCCACCTGCGCTCAAGTCGAGTTGAAATCCTGCAAACGTACGAGCCATCGTACCGATCTCATCGGGGTAGTCGCTCCTTGCTGCGTCCGGAACGTCGAGGCCCAGAGTTCGCTGGAGACGGACGGCGTTCAGAGTGTAGTTCCGCATTTCCTCTTCGAGGGTTTCCGTCGACCCATCAGGAAAACGACCCGTGAACGCTTTTTCCTGACGTTTTCTGAGTGGTCGATCCTGCGCGAATCCAGTTACGGTGGTTGGAAACAAAATACCGGCTGAGTTCATGGGCGTAATGCCCTTCGTAGGTCCTCGATGATGTCTTCCACGTCTTCGATGCCGACCGAGAGGCGTACCAGTCCGTCAGTGATGCCGATGCGCTTTCGCTGTGCGGGTGGTACAGAAGCGTGTGTCATTGTCGCGGGATGCGAGATGAGAGATTCCACACCTCCCAGGCTCTCTGCGAGAGCGCAGATCCTGACCTTCTTCAGCAATTTCTTCGCGGTTTTCAGGTCTCCGACATCGAACGAAATCATTCCACCGAAGCCTTCCATCTGTCTCTTCGCAAGTTGATGCTGAGGATGGGATGGAAGTCCGGGATAGTGGACTTTTTTCACCTTCGGATGTCTATCGAGAAAATCTGCTACCTCCTTCGCATTCTCGATGTGTTTCCTCATACGCAAAGCGAGAGTTTTTGTTCCTCTCAGACACAACCAAGCGTCAAACGGACTCAACACTCCGCCCACTGATTTCTGAATGAAACGGAGTCGGTCGTTGAGTCGGTCATCGTTAACGACGATGACTCCGCCAAGCATGTCGCTGTGCCCGTTCAGGTACTTCGTCGCACTGTGGACGATGATGTCCACGCCAAACTTCAGCGGTTTTTGAAAGTACGGTGTCGCAAACGTGTTATCGACAACAGTGAGAAGCTTCCGCTCACGGGCGATGCGAACGATGCCCCGGAGATCGGAGACTTCCATCGTCGGATTTGTGGGGGATTCGATGAAGAGAATCCGGGTGCTGCGCTTGATGGCTCTTCGGACGAGCTTCAAATCGGTCGTGTTCACGTAGTCGAATAGCAATCCGAAGTCAGTGAGGACGAACTGTGAAACTCGATACGTTCCTCCGTAGACATTGTGCGACATGACGACGTGGTCGCCTTTTTTCAGGAGATGCATGATGGCAGTGACCGCTGCCATGCCGGAAGCGAACGCGAGGCCATGCTTCCCACCCTCGAGAGCTGCTATGTTCTTCTCGAGAGCGGTCCTGGTTGGATTCATAACGCGTGAATAGACATAGCCTTTATTTTTCCCGAGTTCCTGCTGAACATACGTCGACGTCAAGTAAACCGGCGTCATCAGCGCCCCTGTCGTGGGATCAGGCTCCTGTCCGGCATGAATAGCCAGAGTTGAGAATCGCATCGTGTGTATTCTTGCCTTTCTACTGAGATGTTGAGTGGTGTTGGATCGATTTACATGATT